>NZ_AYYA01000068.1:0-13513 GCF_000511065.1 Psychrobacter sp. TB67 | reverse complement strand
TATAGTCACCTGACCACAAAAATGTTATAAAATAAATCAACTAAACGATTACCACAATAAATAACCATGACTTACTCCCTAGATTTTCGCAAACAAGTCTTAAAAAGCTTAGATGAGGGCATGACCTTTGCTGAAGCTGCTGTTTTCTATGATATCAGTCCAACGACTATCCAGAAGTGGAAAAAGCGTCTTCATAGTAAAACCACTCGATATATTAAGCCCTACAAAATAGAGGATGAAGCCTTAGCTCAAGATGTCAAAGACCACCCTGACGATTATCACTATGAGCGAGCACAGCGTTTTGATTGTAGCCCAACAGGCATCAGTAAAGCCTTAAAGCGTATTGGTGTTAGCAAAAAAAAAGACACTTGAGCATCCCAAAGCCTGTCCTGTGAAAAGAGCGACTTATCTAGCCAAGCTTAACCACTACATTGCTCAAGGCTTTGCTATTGTCTATATGGACGAAAGTGGGTTTGAGAGTGAAACGATGCGTCCTTGTGGTTATGCACCCATTGGTAGCCCCTGCATTGGCAGTTACAATTGGCAAGCCAAAGATCGAACCAACGTCATTGGTGCACTATATGGCAAAACGCTGTTTGCACTCAATTGCTTAAAGACCAACATTAATAAAAAGATTTTCTATCACTGGTGCAAGTTCACGCTGATACCAAAGCTTAAGAGAAAATGTGTAATCGTTATGGATAATGCAGCCTTTCATAAGCGCGTTCAAAAGCTGCTTAACAGGCATGGTCACAGGCTATTATTCTTACCTCCTTATAGTCCTGACTTAAATCCCATCGAGAAAAAGTGGGCTCAAGTGAAGTTTTTACGCCAAGGTTGGATGGAAAATGACTTATCTAAATTGTTTTATGATATTCATCCAAAACATAACTCTTTTGTAGTGCAGTGACTATAGACTTTTTTTCGAGACTAAAGCCATTAAAATGGGATTGAAGATTCAGCAAAATCAACCTGACTATACGCTACCACTCGTACTTAAAGAGACAGGTATCGACACCAGTAAATTTATCTCTATTGACCCTTACAAAATAACTTATGAAGAGTTTATTAAGCTTCAAGAGGCTGGAGAAGACATGACGCCCTATTATGAAAATAAAACCAAGCCTAATAAACCCGAAATCACCAGTCAAGCGAAAGGCCGCTGCCTAGCTGGTCAGCCCTGCCCTAAATCAGGCTACTGGTTCACGCAAGCAAAATCTGACAGTCGTGCTTACTTTAAGCAAGGCGACATCATGCCAGATTATCCTAATAACCAATGGGGTCAGGTTATTTGGCAGTTTGAGGGTGAAAAAGGTTAGTTTGTTATTATTTTACTTAAGCCACCTTCGGGTGGTTTTTTATATTTACTACTCTCCACTCAGCCGCAAACCCACGCACCCACGCACAATCTGGACAGCATAACTATCAGCAGCATACACCGACTCTGACTCAAACTGCTCTTGGTGGTCAGCACTTAACTGAACGTTTAACGCAACTGGCAACAGGTCTTGGACATAACGTCAAAGATCATAACGCGATTAAGACGCAACTTGAGACTATCGCAGAAGAACAACAAACCAATACCCATCAAACAATGCCATTCGCGCTGATAGATAGCGCAGCTGACATAAGCTATGTGAGCGACGATACCATTATTCATAGAACTATGGGCGAGATGATTAGCACTACTCAGCAAGATATGAGTATTAGTAGTGGCGATAGTCATCATCAAGTCAGTAGCGAATCACTCAATATCATAGCCGATGGTCAGTTTAGTATGACCAATGCCAAAGAAAATATCACCCTATCCGCCCATACAGGGAAACTGGAAGCAACCGCCAAGCAAGATGTGAACATCGCCTCCTCCACCAAAGAGGTTGAGATAGTAGCGACGAATAAAATTACGCTGACGGCTGGTGGTGCCAGGATCACGCTTGATGGTGCTGACATTACGATTGCAGCGAAACAGTTTACGGAGAAAGCTGGGAAGCACAGTAAGGCTGGAGGTGGAAGGGATGGGTTGGGATTGGCGGGGTTGCCTAGCATAATTCCTGATAAAAAGACGCTGATGGATGGTGTTTATAATTTGGTACAGCAGTTTGTAGATGAAGACAATGTACCTTATGCTAATATGCCTTATAGAGCTATTAATAAAACAACTGGCGAAACGTTTGAGGGTACTACCGATGAAAAGGGTTGGACTGAACGTTTTCAGTCTAATAGTGAAGAGGAGATTAATATTCATATAGACCTCAATTGGCAGGATGACTATGGGAGTGAAGCTAATGAGTAAATATAATAAAAATACTCTTAATCGTACTCTACCTATGATTTCTAACAACCAAGTTCAAGTAATTTCGAATCAGTATTACTTAGTAGTTGGTTTTGAAGTCAATCATATAGCTACTGCTTTTCGTAATAATACTCAAAATCTCAATGTTGATTATGGGCATGCATTCTTTTTCACAGTGAAAAATGGAAAGATCATAACAGTATATAGTTTTGGTCCAAAGGGTGCCGCAACACCAACAAAGCGAGAGTTAGCAGCAGGAATTGATGAGTTTAGTGGAAGACGTCCCGCTACTATAAACTACCCCATTACTGAAGTTTCAAGACTCTACAAATTTAGAATAAGCAAAAAACAGTTAATAGCAATTAAAAAGCAAGCTGACCAATTTAAGAAGAAGGTTATATCAGGTGAAGAAAAATATACAGCATATATGAATGATACTTGTGCAGAAGCGGCAAAAGATGTTTTAGACGACGCAAACATTGATACGCCTAGTGGTAAGGGTTATATTACTACACCTAGTGGAACAGCTAACTGAGCTATGCTGAAGAAACCGTACAATTAAACTTGGTAAACTAACGACTCAAAGAGGAGTTTACCATGGTCAAGAAAGTAAGAACCTACAGCGATGAATTTAAAGCCGAAGCTATTAAGAAGATAGCAGACAATAAGGGTAATATTTCAGCGACTGCAAAGCAGCTTGGCATAGCCATGCAAACGCTATCTAACTGGCAAAACAAAGCCACTCAAGGCAAGCTTGCAGGGACTGAGCAATATGACCCACAGCTAATGGCCGTGCTAGAAGAGAATAAGCGCCTCAAGCGACAGCTGAAAGTTGCCGAAGAGGAGCGCGAAATTCTAAAAAAGGCGACGGCGTACTTCGCCAAACACAGCTAGTAAAGTACGCCTTTGTTAAAGACAACCAGCAACTCTTTCGCATCAGTAGCATGTGCCGTGTACTACATATTAGACCCTCAAGTTACTACGACTGGCTGGGTCGTGACATCAGCGCTCAGCAGATACATCGTAACCAGTCTGAGCTACTAATCAAAGCGGCACACAGTGAAACAAAGGAGCGCTACGGCTTTGAGCGTCTGCATGCGCATCTAAATGAGCAAGGATATGATATCAGCCCATACATGGTCAGAAGCATCAAGGAAGAACACGGTATCAAATGCCGTCGTCATAAGCGTTTTAAAGTTACTACCGACTCAAACCACAACAAGCTGGTCTATGACAACGTGCTCGATCAGCAGTTTGACGTCAACCGCCCTAACGAAGCATGGGTCAGTGATATCACCTATATCTGGACAACCGAGGGGTGGCTGTACTTAGCAGGCGTTAAAGACTTGTATACCAAAGAGCTGGTTGGCTATGCCATCAACAAACGTATGACCGCTGACTTAGTTTGCAAAGCATTGAACATGGCAATTAAGAATAAGAGACCAAGCAAGGGACTAATTGTTCACTCTGACAGAGGCAGTCAGTATTGTAGCCATGCGTATCATAAGATTATTAAACAGCATCAGTTTATAGGCTCAATGAGTGGCAAAGGTAATTGTTATGACAACGCACCCATAGAGAGCTTCTGGGGTGTATTAAAGAATGAGCTGGTATATCATCAGGACTATAAGACCAGATTTGCCGCTATTACCGATATCATTAGATATATCGAGTTGTACTACAACCAAACGAGAATTCAAAAGGGTTTAGGCTATAAATCGCCAAGACAGGTGTGGTTTGACTATTATCGTCAAGCGGCGTAACTAAAATCTCCCAAGTTTAACTGTACGGATTTGACGGCAGGGGTCAAACTTCTTATTTGAACCTTCATATATCGATGGACGGAAAGTACCTTTTACAGGAGCAATGTTTGTAAACCCGTATTCTTGGTATGATCAGTTTAGAACAAAATATGGTCAACCGTTTTTATACAAACACAATGGAGTTGATTTGTTTGATCCTATATATCTTGAAGACAAGTGGAAACCCATGGAAGGTACTACCGTACCTAGCGCTATTGCCAAACATTCTTATCATTCTAATCTGTGAAGATAATAAATAGTGAGAATTTAAAATGATCAAGGTCGCTCTAGTTATTTCAGCTCTTTTCTTATTCGTAAGTTGTGAAACTTCGGAAAACACGCAAATTGGAGACTCTGTGATGCAAGGTGGACTATCACTAAACAACGCACTAATAAAAGCAAATGACACACAATCAATCGCTCATTCTAATGGTAAAAACATGACAGAAATAACAAAGGCTGCTATTAGATTGACTGCCAATGAAACAGATCTAGTTTCAGAATCAAATGTTCTTGGTATCTATAAACCTTTTTATCCCAAAGCCGACAAATGGATCAGATACAGTTTTGAAACAGTAGATATTCATACTACTGTATTTACTTATCTAAATGATAGCAAAGCCAGAAATATTTATATCAAAAATGCTGACAATCAATTCATTACACCTGAATTTCAATTAGATTTAAAAGACCTTAATATCACTTATTTAGATTATCACTCAAGAAAGTCTGAAACTAATACTGATTTATACGATGCCGATTTTGCCTATAGATCAAATGATCATGAAGATATACTAGTCGGATTTCGAGCTATTGATTTAACAGAGAGTGCAATAAGTAAATACGATAAATTTGAGTCTTTACCAAAGAATATTACTTCTATCAGAGTTTATTCTTCACTAGAAAATGAAAAATAATTAAAATGATGAAATGAGAGATAAGAATATTATGTCAATGAAAATTAACGACTTACTACTACTTAGTAGTATTGTTCTTTTAACGTCATGCCGTTATGACTCAAATTTAGCTGAACCTAAAAAAGTTTCATTAATAGACTATATCGACAAATCTGATTTAGAGAAATATGGTTTTTCAGCTAATGATATTGAGAACTTCGATACTAAAATCAAGGATAATGGTGTATTTGCAAACGACTATAAGAGCTATGAGGTTAATGGATTTACAATCTTATCAAGTACTGAAAATACTGAACATATATTCATACTAAAAAATAATAAGTTTATTGCTACTTTTGATGACCAATCAAGAAGCTTATACTCTACACAAACTAATATTCCTACACGATTAGATGCTATTGTTACTTATATACCTGAAATTCCTTCTTTGAGCTATAGCACTAATAAACTAAACCATTACGACCTTAATCTGGATGGTATTGATATTATTAGTGAGATCATACCGAGTGATGATAAAGGATTAGATTATTTCTCTGCAGAGCTTTTAGGTGCACCAAATCTTAATATCGTTGAAGCAAGTATAAATGGTAAAGAGTGCAAAGCCTTAGCAGGCTCTTTTGCCTGTTGTCTTTCATCTCAGGAAAGTTATGATGCATATAAATTCAGCTATCAAGATGGTTGGATTAGTCTTCCCACTAATAAAAAATTAAATACAATATGCAATGCTGAGGATTTCGAAACTTCTAAACATGAACTTAAAAACAAGCTTTTCTTAAAATGACAAGTACGAAATTTACCAATTCTTATTAATGATCTAAAAGTTCTTGCTCACTAGTAATAGTCACATCAACATCAAATATGCCAACACCCTCGTCCTCTCCACCCAGCCGCAAACCCACCTCCAAGCACAGCAACATAACTATCAGCACCATACCCCTACTCTGACCCAAACGGCATTGGGTGGTCAGCACTTGACTGAGCGGTTAACGCAACTTGCCTCTGGGCTTGGACGGTCAGTTAATGATCATGCCAACATTAAAACTCAGTTAGAGAGTATCGCCAAGGAACAAGACACTAAAACCCATCAGCAAACACCTTACACGCTAATCGACAGCGCAGCAGACACAAGTTATGTCAGTGACGATATACTGATTCACAGAAGTATGGGTGAGATAATTAGTACTACGCAAACGGACATGATGATTAGTAGTGGCGATAGTCATCATCAAGTCAGTAGCGAATCACTCAATATCATAGCCGATGGTCAGTTTAGTATGACCAATGCCAAAGAAAATATCACCCTATCCGCCCATACAGGGAAACTGGAAGCAACCGCCAAGCAAGATGTGAACATCGCCTCCTCCACCAAAGAGGTAGAAGTCGTGGCAACCAATAAAGTGACGATAACGGCAGGCGGTGCGAGTATTACTTTGGATGGTAGCAATATCACTATCGCCGCCAAAGAGGTGACGGAAAAAGCAGGTAAGCACAGTAAGGCTGGGGGCGGAGTTGATGGTCAATTTGTATCAGGCTTACCTTCTAATATCTTGGACGAACCACCAACCTTTATCGAGCTTAATTATCTACACGATGATGAGACTCCAGTAAGCAGTGCGCCCTACCGTGTCGAGTTCGCAGATGGCTCTGTCAGAGAAGGCATTTTAGATAAAAATGGCTTTGCTCGTTTAGAAGGTGTGCCTAAGGGTCAAGCTCATGTTTATTATGGTGAAGACCCTGCTGACTTCAAGCCTGATATAGATATGGAGGATGGTATATGAGTAGTAATGGCTTTGGCGGCGGCGCACTAGGGATTAGTAACATAGGGAAGGATTACACTCCTCAAAAATATAAAAAAGCCAAACAAGAAAAACCCACAGGCTGGTTTGAAGCATTAAAAGAAGAGACAGGTTCGTTTCTAGCAGGTGAAAACACCTCGTCTTGGGCACTATTTGCTGAAATTGTGATCGGTGCAGTTCCTATTGCAGGACAGCTTATTGATGCGCGAGACATCATCAAGGCAGTCATGAGCCTTAAAGATAAACCCTCCGATATTACATTATGGTTCTTACTCATAGCAGCATTAATAGGGCTGATACCAGTCTTTGGTGATGCAGTTAAAAGTGCTATTAAAGCTATCAAGATTGGCGGTAAAAACCCTGCTGATCTATTTGCCTTTATCAGAAAATTTGGTAAAGGTAATGCAGAGCAAGCTTTAAAAAAAGCGTTAGATGTCAGTAAACTAAAAGGCTTACTTAACAGTATCTTGACCCCTAAGTTTCTCAATAGTTTAAGTAAGTCTAATAAGCAAAAGTTAATTCAAATTCAAAAAGACTTTGATCGTTTCGCTCAGCAAATTATTAATGAGATAAATGGCTGGTCGAAAATGACACCGGCTACAGCGAGTGTTAATCATGCAGGCGTTGGTAAAGCTGCTGGCACAAAACCCAGCACAGCCTTAGCTTCAACCAACAGGAACGCTTCTGGTGAAACGGTTAATCATAATAGTAGTATCACGTCGAGACCTGCTAGAAAAGGAGTTATGAAGCAGCATAAGCCGAAGTGCTTTAAGCCAAGCAAAGACTTAAAAAGCAGATTTTCTAAAGACAGTAAAGCAAATGCAAAATTTGAGAAAGACTATTATAAACAACTTAAAGGTCAACAAGATGGCATCAATAATTTAACTGTAGATGAGTATCTAGCTGGCCGCGCCTCCTACAATAAAAACCAGCGTAAAGGAACAGGAAGTGAGCAGACTAAAGCTAGAAATAAATACGAAAACGATATTTCTGAATCATTACAGAGAAGCTATCGCAAGCAAGGCAAGACGGCTTCTGAAGCTAAAATAGCGAACAAACGCACTCCTGAAATAATGAAAGACCTGAATGCTCTACATGATCCTGATATGATTGCAGGTGGTAAAGATAAAATTAATCGACTGGGTCGTGCTGATGTGAATAAGTCCATAGGTGGACAATGGTCTAATAAAGTTGAAGCAAATAGTAGAGTTGCACAGATGGATAAAGCCGCTAAAGAAGCTTTAAAACAAGGCGGGCAAACCAAAATGAACGTTGAACTAAATAGATGTAAATAAAATATGACTAAAGGACATTTAAATGAGTACATTTATTATAGATGAAGACTTTGATCTTTTCATGGAAGACTTTGGACAACCTGATTGGCAGCAGCCAGTTGCACAAGCTATTTTTAATCGTTATCGTGGTAGATTGCCTGATAAACTACTATTCTATTGGGAGCGTTTAGGGTTTTGTCGCTTTAAAAAAGGCTTATTTTGGATAGTTAATCCAGCTGACTACGAAGAAGATCTGACTACATGGCTCGGCGATGAGGTTATGAGGCAAGATAACTATTATGTGATCGCTCGAAGTGGCTTTGGCGAATTATACGTTTGGGGTGAAAAATCAGGATTCACATTTGAAATCACTCCTACTCTAGGTTGGATATACCAAAAGAAAGGTAATGCAAAAGAAATAGCGTATGGAAAATCCAATCAAGAATTAGCTATGTTTTTTGGGTTTAAACAGATTAAATATACAGATATGGAAGACAATAACGGTAAACCCCTATTCAAGCGTTGTGTGAAAAAGTTTGGTGCGCTCGACTATGACGAGATGTTTGGCTTCGTTCCTGCCCTTGCCATAAGTGACAATGCGTCTATCAAAAATGTCGATAAAATGAATATCTTTGTGCATCTTAGTCTCTTACCTGACTTGATTGAAATCCAATACATCGACTTTAAGAAATTAGGACAAATGGCATTCGGTGTTGAAGATTCATCAAATCTACCTGATTTAGATGACTTAGTATAATTAATTATTTAAGCCACCTTCGGGTGGTTTTTTATTAGCGATCAGCTGATTGGCTCCACTACTTTCATCCTCAAACAGGTATGAGAGGAATTGACGATATGACCCCTGCCGTCAAATCCGTACAGTTAAACTTGGGAGATTTGAATCAAGCAGCTTTACGATAATAGTCAAACCACACCTGTCTTGGCGACTTATAGCCTAAACTCTTTTGAATCCTCGCTTGGTTGTAGTACAGCTCGATATAGCCGATGATATCATTGATTGCTACAAACCTTGTTTTATAGTCTTGGTAATACACTAGCTCATTCTTTAATGTGCCCCAGAAGCTTTCTATGGGTGCGTTGTCGAAACAATTGCCTTTACCACTCATCGAGCCTTTGAAATTATGCTGCTTGATGATTTTGTGATAGGCATGACTACAATACTGGCTGCCTCTGTCAGAGTGCACAATCAATCCTTGGCTTGGACGTTTATTCTTGATTGCCATATTGAGTGCACGACATACTAAATCTGCGGTCATTCGCTTATTGATAGCATACCCGACCAGCTCTTTGGTGTATAAATCTTTGACTCCAGCTAAATACAACCAACCCTCATTGGTCCAGATATAAGTAATATCACTGACCCACGATTCATTAGGATGCTTAGCATCAAATTGCTGATTTAGTATGTTTGGATAGACAAGCTTGTTATGGTTGGAATCAGTGGTGATTTTAAAGCGTTTGTGACGACGGCATTTGATGTCATGTTCTTCTTTAATGCTTCTGACCATATATAGGCTAATATCGTGCCCTTGCTCTATCAGCTTTGCGTGCAGTCGATCAGCACCATAACGTGCTTTTGTTTTACTATGTGCCGCTCTGACAAGTAGCTCAGATTGGTTACGGTGTATCTGTTGCTCACTAATATCACGACTCAGCCAGTCATAGTAGCTAGAATGCTTAACCTTTAGTACACGACACATAGTAGTGATACTAAAGAAGAGATCGTTGTTTTTGATAAAGGCGTACTTCACTAACTGTCACTGCGGGCATAGCCCTACGTCTTGCGTCACTAAAACAGTCTACTAGACTGTTTCTTAAAGTTCCTCATTGGCAAAGTACGCCGTCGCCTTTTTTAATATCTCTCGTTCCTCTTCGGCTACTTTAAGCTGTCGTTTGAGCTGCTTTATTTCCTGAAGAGCCGTCATAAGATCAGGATCATATTGTTCTGTGCCGATAAGCTTGCCTTGATTGGCTTTATTATGCCAATTAGATAAGGTCTGCATGGCGATGCCAAGGTGCTTTGCGGTCGCTGAGATATTGCCATTATTGTCTGCTATCTTCTTGACGGCCTCGGCTTTAAATTCGTCACTGTAGCTTCTTATTTTCTTGGTCATGATAAACTCCGATTAATACGCTTAGTTTACCAAGTTTAGGTGTACGGTTTTTTCAGCATAGCTCACATGATGCTATTGAGCTTTGACCATATAATAAAAATAGCGGCTACTAGAGCGTGTCCTCAATCTGAAAATGGTGATAAAAATAAGATAAATGGTAGCCAAACAAGGAAAATAGTGCAGATAATATCGAGATATTGACTAGCTATTTGACGTAGTTTGGCAAGAGTTAGCTATTTTTAGCCCATTTAGTCGCTTTTGTTCAGGTTGAGGACACGCCCTAAATATTTCTCGAATAAAACGGACATCATTTACGGTTGCCGACGGCGCTTAATAAGCCAACCGATAATAATTACAACGATCAGTATGCCAAACCCTTTAGAGTAAGGGGCTAATATCCCTTCGACGACCTCATAGTTCTGTCCGAGATAATATCCCGCCAACGTCAATGCCGCCGTCCATATACTCGAGCCTAAAGCCGTCAATGCTAAAAAAGGCAGCAGCGGCATATTGTTCATGCCAGCAGGGATAGAAATGAGCGAACGAACGCCAGGCACCATACGGCCAAAGAACACGGCTGTTTTACCATGTTTATCGAACCACTCATTTGCAGAGGCAACGTCATCAGGTTTAACGAGCACGTATTTACCATATTTTTCGGTAACCGCGATCAAACGTTCTTTATCGAATATACGACCTAAATAATATAACGGTAACGCACCAAGTGAAGCACCTAACGTGCCAGCAAGGATGACTAAGATTAAATTTAAATCACCTCTCGACGCGGCGAAACCAGCTGCTGGCATAATGACTTCAGAAGGGATAGGTGGAAAAACGTTTTCGGCAAACATGGCAAATACAATACCAAAGTAGCCAAACTTTGCCATAATACTGAGTACCCATTCGCTGATTTGATTCATAATTATTACTTTCCTTCATTACCATCGTGACGGTCGTATTTTTTCAATTTTTGAGCACATCTAACCATGAAAATATCCAAACATTGCGATTAGTCTAAACCTACTTTGTGTCAAAATCTGCTGTTTTATGCTATTTATAGCACTTGCATTATGGCAATGATTAGACAAACCCTATGACCAGTAATTCACCTCTTTCCATGATATCTAGATGGATCTCCTTAGCCTGCGCTTTTGGCGTCTTTGCTATGCTGTACTCTTTGACTAATCTCTATGCGCAAGCGCTGTTTTATGATATCCAATTTTCTGAATTAAGTAGCATTAACTCTGTATGGCCTAAGAAAGTTTATAACCTCGCCACACCGATTGATGTAGCGATTCCTTTTATCCCACCGATGATTGTGCCTTATAGCTGGTCAATCATGCTGTTTTGTGCCGGCTTTTTTATGGTAAAAACACCAGCACAACTTTCCTTATTAACAGGAAAATTAATCTTAGCCACGCTTTTCGCCTGTTTTATCTTTTATATATTCCCTGCCAAATTTACTTTTGAGCGCCCTACTGTATTAGGCTGGGCGCATTATGGCTATCAGTTTTTGCATATAACCGACAAACCTTTTAACCAGTTTCCTTCCCTGCATGTGGCATATGCTGTATTACTGGGGACGTCTTTATGGCAACTTTCAAAATCCGCTCTATATCGCCTAGCACTTTGTTGTATCTGTAGTCTCATCATCGTCTCCACCGTCCTGACTTATCAACATCATCTTTTAGATATTGCCGGTGGCTTATTACTGGCGGCGCTTGTACTGATCATGATCAATAAGCTGCGTAATAATTTAGTTTTAAAGTATTTAGTGGTGGCGATATCAGGATTTTTAATTCTATCGATAGCAGGATTCATGCTCAATAGAAGCGTTGCCTCTGGCACTTTTGCAGGGTTGTATTCTGTAGTCGCCACGTACTGGGCGTTAAGTTTTTTGGGTTTGGCATGGGCGTATCAACACCCCAACCAAACTCGTGATAAACGTTGGTTTGCAAAGGATAAGCAAGGGCGCTTACGACTGTCTACTTGGTTGATATTTGCGCCATTATTATTGGGCTACCGACTGATGTGGTATGTCGGACAACACTATCAATTCACTCAACATAAACAGTCAAATTCTGGCTTATTGAGTCATACTGATATGGGCTCGAACTATAAAATAGCGGACTCTATATATGCGATCGCTACGCCAAAATTATTTGGCTTGTCGCAAATGAATAATAGACACTATTTGTATTTTTCAAAATTTTCGACAATTATTGTGATTGACTCCGCTGTTGAAACCAATAGCCATAATTTGAGCTTAAAAAAAGCGCTAAATACTCAGGCGGAAGTACACAAATTAGACGTTAATAATAACAGCTCATCACTCTGCAATACTTACCTATCATTTACCGCTATTAAAATTAAATATCTTTATTTTCCACTGTTGGATTTACAGTCGTTAAGAGAGGTTGCTGCTCAGGATTTTATTCATCTGTTTAAACAGATAGATACCTTAGCAAACGATGCCTTAGCAAACATTGGTATAGCGACTAATATCACGCATAAACAGCTGCCTGACAATATGGTACTGATTAACTTCCAATGCGTGATGGGATTATCCCGTAGCGTCGCCCTGCACGCTTTGTATCTGATATATCAAGGACAGTTGACTGCTGATAATTACGTCACTTGGATCAATGAGCAATATCCAAAAGCGCACCTCAATGACTATTATCTGCCCAAGTTACTCGTTAATAAGATAGAAATTTTCGCTAAAAAGAATTGAACCATTATTTTAAAATACTTAGATTAACACATGAAGTGCAATACCAAATATGAGGTGAAAAAAAGACCTAGATGCGCTAGCATCAAAGTCTTTATCCACCGACCAAAGTGAGATTGCAACCATGAACTATACGCATCTAAGCGAACTATACGCATCTAAGCCTAGGGGAACGATACCAGATTTATGCCCTTATAGGGGCAGAACATAGTATTAATTTTATAGCGCGGGCGTTAAACAGAAGTCCCAGTACCATATTAAGAGAAATCAGACGCAATAAAAGCCTGCGCGGTTATCGAGTCAATAACGCTCATAAGAAAGCTTGTGCAAGACGATCAAACAATGCGCTCAGCATCATCGCTGACGTATGGGACTGGGTCACAGACAAGCTTAAAGAGAACTGGAGTCCCCAGCAAATAGCAGGTGTTCATGGTGGACTCAGTCATATGAGCATTTATCGCTATATATGGACAAACAAGCGTAAGGGCGGCAGGTTATGGCAGTGTCTCAGACGTAAAGCCAAGCCTTATCGGCAGCGTTTAACTGCTGAGACTCGTGGTCGTAT
>NZ_AYYA01000067.1:0-63953 GCF_000511065.1 Psychrobacter sp. TB67 | reverse complement strand
CGCTTTTGACATCTAAGGGCGCTATGTAAGTTACCCCCTGCCTTTTTGTCAGTATAGATGTGTTGATATATCGATTCATGGCTTGGGACCTCTTGCCAACCCAGCATTCTCAGTCGCCCTGTGATTTGCTCAGGTGAGTAGTGCTTGCTGAGTAGATGATCAATATAGCACCAGCCAAAGCGGCTGATCTGTGAGCTATTCACAACTTTGCGCGCGTTTGCCAATCGATGGGCTTGTTTGGGGCGATAACCCCTTTGTCCCATGTTTCGCCTTATCTCTCGACTCACCGTTGATTTATGACAGCCAATAATTCTAGCTATTTCACTCATGCCTTTTTTAGCTTGCAATAGCGCTGATATTTGATATCTTTGCTCTTGGGTAAGATGTGTATAGTGTTTCATAACGTTCTGATATGTAGGAGTTGAAGTTTGAAATGCAACACGGCACATCTTACTCTTCAACTCATTCTTTTAAAACGTTGCACTTCTTATTTGAATCTAGGTATTAATTAGCGTTGCACTTGGTGTGTTAATCTAAGATAGTAATCAATACGTCCTCGTTAATAATAGCTATGCCGTTTTGCGTCTAAACCAGATACTTATATCAGAATTCAGACACAAAAAAACCTCAAACAAAGTTATGTTTGAGGCGAAACTTGCTTAAACTCGAGAGTCTAAATTCGTTTTCTAATTACAACAGAATATGGCGCAGCGGACGGGACTCGAACCCGCGACCCCCGGCGTGACAGGCCGGTATTCTAACCAACTGAACTACCGCTGCTTAGGTCGTTTTTAGCATCTTCTCTTATTACAGAGACACTCGCTAAAAAGAGTGGTGGGTGATGACGGATTCGAACCGCCGACATTCTGCGTGTAAGGCAGACGCTCTACCAACTGAGCTAATCACCCTGAGCGAGGATATAACGAAGCACTGCTTCGTCCGAGCGCAAGAGAATTTACATTGTCGTAAATTCTAAAAACTCAGCACCTACATAAAGTAGGTATTTATCCGCAAGAGAAAATTCTTTAAATAGAATTTTCTAAAGCTTTGATTAACTAAAGTAGTCACTCTCTAGTTAATACTGAAATATCTTGACGATAATTTCAACAACATAGAACTTAATTAAAGCCCCTTGCTGTGGGTGTGTATTATATAGATTTACACCTGCCTGTCAAATATTATTTGCCTTTTTATTCGCTATTTTTTAACGATTTTATAAGCATAATGACAAGCCCATGTTTTTATTGGCTTTATATTTAACGATAAAGCCAATATTCTTTTATTTTATTAAGAAATAACGGATTATTTGGCCAAAGCTTTTTCAATATCAGCGGTCATGGCTTCAGGTTTGGTCGTTGGCGCATAACGATCGATCACCTGACCATCACTACCAACTAAGAACTTGGTGAAATTCCACTTAATACCGTCTGTCAGTAAGCCGCCTTTTTGTTCTTTAAGCCAATCAAAAATAGGATGAGCATCTTTGCCGTTGACGTCGACCTTTGCCATCATTGGAAAGCTTACGCCGTAATTCTTTTGACAAAACGCCCCGATCTCTTCATTACTACCAGGGTCTTGGCTACCGAATTGATTGCAAGGGAAGCCCACAACGACCAAACCTTTATCTTTATATTGTTCATGTAGCGCCTCTAACCCCTCAAACTGCGGGGTAAAGCCGCATTTGCTCGCAGTATTGACAATCAATAACACCTTGTCTTGATAGTCAGAAAAGGCTTGCGGGCTGCCGTCCATACGCTCTGCAGTAAAGTCGTAAACAGTACTCATCATCTATCCTTAAATTGATTGATTTTTTTGATATTTTTGGGTGCGCCTGCCTTTTTAATAATATTAATATACAGCGCCAATAATTAAAAAGGAAGCAACACGTGCTTCCTTTTTATACCTTTAGAGAAAAATAATCTACTGGTTATATCTGAAACTACTTTTCAGATTTGTCTAAATCAATAGAGACTGAGTTGATGCAATAGCGCATACCTGTCGTCTCACTTGGCCCATCTGGGAATACGTGGCCCAAATGTGCACCGCAGTTGCTACAGGTGACTTCTGTTCGAGTCATGCCCAGCGAATTATCCACATGCTCTTCGATAGCACTGTTATCGATGCCTTGGTCAAAACTCGGCCAACCGCAACTGGCATCAAACTTACTAGCAGAATCGAATAAGCTGGCGCCGCAACCTTTACAGCGGTAAACACCGTCATCAGTTGCATCATTATAAACGCCAGTAAATGGACGCTCTGTACCCTTTTCACGCATTACATGATATTCATCAGCACTAAGGCGCTCTTTCCAATCTGCTTCGGTCAGTTGGCTGATTTCTTCTTTGCTAAGTTGATTGTCTTGCATGATTGATCCTTACTTGAGTATGTATAGTCAGTCTTATATAAATCGGCTACGGTTAAAGCTCGCTTAGTCTACTATTTGTCGTAGTTCTACTTGTCTGCTTTGTAGCCAAATCACCTTAAGCTGATTGTATTATATAATCGATTACTAGGGATTTATCATCACCTTATTAGGATAACGATAGCCTTTATCTGCTGCTAGTCAGCATGATATTCAAGGGGTATATGATGACAAGCTTGATAGAGATGAGTAATAATTATCTATCGCATCATAGACTTTGTATAGCGTCACAGACAATGATGCTGTAATCAGCCACTTTAATCACATCGGTAGCAGCTGTCTATTTTTACCAACGTTATACACAATTATTTTATTAAAATTTTACTGGTAAATTTATGCTAACGCCCATGAGTAGTGAGGATGGAGCATTATCAAACGATTAATGCAAGTTATTCTTGCATTCGTGTATTAAAAAATACTTGCATCAGCCTACCTTATGCAATAATATCTTGCATTAGCACTGGATTAAGTGGTTTTGGATTAAGTAGAAGTTCATTCGATAACACTAAATTTAACCAACTTCTTACTTTTACTCTTTATGACAAATCGATTAATAAAGGCTTAGATGATTATGGCTGATGATAAGAGCAAAGGCACACAAGCCGAACGGTTGGTACAGCTACGCCGCGACAAGGGACTCACTGCTGAGCAATTGTCACAAGCTATGACAGCAGCGGGTGCAAAGGTCAGTCGCGGTGCTATCTCGAACTGGGAGCGTGGTACCAACGGTATTGTGTCGTCTAAGCTACCAACATTGGCACGAATACTGGGCTGCAGCGAAGGGTATCTGTTGCGCGGTGAGTTGCCTCATGAGACAGCCACTGACGCAGACTCACCTAATCGTGTTCACACCAAGGACGAGAGGCTTGATGTTCGTGACAATGTCCAAACTGATACAACAACCCCTAATGCCCGTAAAAACTCACAAAACAACCCTATGAGTGGTCACTCTATGAATCCAATAAAAAAATCCGATAAATTGCAAAACGTCTGTTATGACATTCGTGGCCCCCTACTACAAACAGCCAATAAAATGGAAGCCGAAGGCAAGCGCATACTAAAGCTAAACGTCGGTAATCCAGCGCCTTTTGGTCTGGAAGCACCGCATGAGATTTTGCGCGATGTGGCCATGAATTTGCCAGACGCGACAGGGTATTCCGACTCGCAAGGGATTTTTTCTGCTCGTAAAGCTGTCTTGCAGTATTATCAAGCAAAGGGATTACTATCAGCAGTCGATGTTCGTGATGTCTATTTGGGCAATGGGGTCTCTGAGCTGATTGTGATGACTATGCAGGCGTTAATGAACGACGGTGATGAAGTGCTTATCCCGATGCCAGACTACCCGCTTTGGACAGCGGCGGCGAACTTGGCTGGTGGCACAGCGGTACATTATCGCTGTAATGAAGAAGATAACTGGCACCCTGACATTGAAGACATTAAGTCTAAGATTACGAGCAAGACCAAGGGCATTGTGGTTATTAATCCCAATAACCCAACGGGTTCACTTTATAGTGATGACCTGCTGAAACAAATTATCCAAGTCGCTAAAGAGCATGACTTAATCATCATGGCCGACGAGATTTACGACCGTATTCTTTATGATGATATGGTACACACCCCAGTAAGCACCCTGACGGACGAGGTGCTGGTCTTATCATATAATGGCTTATCAAAATCGCACCGTATCGCAGGATTTCGTGCTGGCTGGATGATGGTTTCTGGTAAAAAACACCACGCGGCAGACTTCATCGAAGGGTTAGACATGCTGGCGTCTATGCGCCTATGCTCTAATGTCCAAGGGCAGTATGCGATTCAGACAGCGATGGGCGGCTATCAGAGTATGAAAGATCTGACCTCAAAAAAAGGCCGTCTCTATAAGCAGCGCGAAATGGCGGTGTCACGACTTAATGCGATTAAAGGCATCTCTTGCACTATGCCGCAAGGCGCGTTCTATTGCTTTCCTAAAATGGATCCTGAGATTTATCCTATCAAAGATGATATGGAGTTTATGATGGACTTATTGGTTGAAGAAAATGTCTTAATGGTTCAAGGTACTGGCTTTAACTGGGACACCCCCGATCATTTCCGTCTGGTATTTTTGCCTAATTTGCACGACTTAGAAGATGCCATGGATCGCTTAGATCGCTTCTTTGCCAAAAAACGTAAGCAATTTGGTACGGATTAAAGAGTCAATAACTATTAGAAAGATTAGAAAGGTACAAAAAAACGCTTATCGGCATGATGTCGATAAGCGTTTTTTGGTTGTTACTTTATGAGTAAAATCTAAGCTATGACGTTTCTATTTTAGAAAACGTACATCAAAATGACAAAGCTCAAGGCTGACATTGAAGCAGCGGCTGGTAAGGTGATAATCCATGCCAAACCAATGGGCTTCATTAATGCCCAATTGGTGTCTCTATTCACGACACCGATGCCAAGTACTGCCCCAACTAAGGTATGCGTACTAGAAACTGGTAGCCCCATGGTTGACGCACCCATAACGACAGCAGCAGCAGCCAGTTCAGCTGAAAAACCAGAAGCAGGATGCATTTTTGCCAAATTGGTACCGACGGTTTGAATAACTTCTTTACCGATAAACCAGAGGCCAACAATAAGCGCCACACCAAAGGTCAACATTACCGCAGGTGGTACTGCCGCTTCGGTAGCAATACTATTGGTGCGGATAACATCCATAATGGCCGCAAAAGGACCGACGGCGTTGGCAATATCGTTTGAGCCATGACTAAAGGCAAAGGCCGATGCCGTAAAGACTTGCATCCAGCTAAACATAATAAACGTCGCCTTGGTCAAATCCTCTTTATGCTTACCACGGATACTCTTGGTATATATATAGGTCGCAAGCCACACCAGCGCCGCTATCATACCCATGATTAAGAAGCCTTGCAGCGTCGTCATGCCATTATTGACATTCTTTAGACCCTTAAAGATGACCAAAGAGGCCATGACTGCCCCGCCTGCAGCAGCAATGATAGGTACCCATTGTTTCAAAGCTTTTAGGGTATCAAGGTTGCTGCGCTCGTTCTCAATTTCATAAAGCTGTTTGTAATAGTCAGTCTCTAAATCTTCAACGTCACAATCATCATCTTTATAGATTTCTTGATCACGCAACATCGCTGAGGTATAAGCCAGTTGTTCCGACTCTGAGAGCGCCTCTAAAAACTCTTTATGATTTTGTTTTAAGGTTTTCTTATTGCCTTTCAAAGTCGCGATGTGCGCCTCTGTTTTATCATTATACTCAATGATATTTTTCTTAATCTGTCCGTATAAAAGGTAGGAGAAAACGCCGCCTAGTAGCGGTGATATTACCCAAGAGATCGCAATCGTTCCAATCGTTCCCCAATTCACGGTTGATAATGCCATTTCGGTACCACCTAACGTGATACCCAATACAATGGAGCTACCAACAACACCGCCGATAATGGCGTGAGTGGTCGAAACGGGTAACCCTTTTTTGGTGGCAAACAACAGCCAAAATGCGGCAGCGATAAGCGCTGACAGCATGACATAGATGAACTGGTTAGGCGTTACTGAAAGACCATCCAGATCGACAATGCCGCTGCGAATGGTATCGGTGACTTCACCACCTGCCAGCACAGCTCCAGACACTTCAAATATCGCTGCGATACCCAGCGCTTGTGGAATGGTCAACGTCCCCGCACCCACCGAGGTACCAAAGGAGTTGGCGACATCGTTACCACCAATATTGAATGCCATAAAGACACCAAAAGCGGTAGCTACGATAAATAGCGTCGTCTGCTGACGCATGGTGTAATCTAGACCCCACCACAAAAAGTAGGCGGTCATCGCAATCAGTAAAATGCCAAAAAATAGATTTATTCTCATAGAGCCAACTGATTTGGCTGGCTCAGTAGAACTGTTGGTAATACCCATACGTTGATACGCCCTGCGTAAGGTGATTGAAATTATCTGCGGTTATTAACATTGCGACGCCAATAATGATACCGTTTCCAGTATGCAAAACTTAAGAGCGTATGCGCAATGTGCTGGTCAAATTACAGCTTCGATCTACTGCCCTAGCGCACGTATTTACCTTAACCCTTATCTATCATTAATTTAGCTATCATTAATACAGGGCGTCAGTACCATGCAATATCAAGGACCATAGATACATCATTCAACATGTCACAAAGCCGCAAGTGATAATGCCAAATCATTTGATTAAAGCATCTTGCGGCTTATAGCTTCCATTGTAATCGACTTCATCAAAATATTTAAAATATTTATATTAAATAAAACGAATGCTTTGTCCACACATCTCATTTAGTAGAAGGCAGAAATCATTACGTGCCTATTATATTAAATCTAGGCAAATAATGCATGATGATATTGCAAGATTTGTAACTGCCAGTGTGCGAACCTGCTAACCTCTTTATTTAGTTATATATTATTAGGCATTTGAGAAATAACCAACCTTACTATGGCTGGTTATAACCGTTAACTGTCTGAGAGCGCCAACAGCTGTTTAATAGCGTGATCTAACACATCCAAACGCGCCTGACGCTTCTCATTGGTGGCGATGACGCACCAAGGTGCATACGCTGTGTCGGTATGTGCCAGCATATCAGCCGCAGATTGCACATAATCTGACCACTTATCGCGATTACGCCAATCATCATCGGTTAATTTAAACTGCTTATGCGGCGTCTCTTCACGCGCTTCAAAACGCTTAAGCTGTTCTTTTTTATCAATAGCCAACCAGTATTTGATGACCAACGTCCCTGCGGTGGCCAAGTCCGCCTCGAAGCGATTAATTTCATCATATGCACGCTGCCATTCATCATCTGTGGCAAATCCTTCAATACGCTCAACCAAGACGCGACCATACCAAGTACGATCAAAGATGGCGATACGACTAATACGATCCGTTTGCTCGTTTGGCAGTTTGGTCCAAAATCGCCATAGATAAGGGTGTTGTAACTCATACAGCATTGGCGCGCCGATATTATAAATTTGATACTCGCGTGGGTCGAGGGGTGCCACCAATCTTTTGATCGCCCCGCCTTTACCAGCAGCGTCCATCCCTTCAAAGGCGAAAACGATATGCCGACCTTTGCGCGCACGTAGCAACTCAGCAAGACGTGCTTGTTTTTCTGCCAACGCATCACGGTAGTCAGACTTATCGATATCGGCATCATCGATGTCTTCTAAAAATTTAGGGATTTTTACAGGTTTAAATTTCGCTGATTTAATTGCTTGCTGAGCTTGCTTGTCAGTCTCTGAGGTTGTTGCCGTATTTATTTTGCTGCTTACTAGCGCGGTTTGCATCGCTTGTAGTACTTCATGACAGAAGCGATCGGCGGCATCTGACTTATCATCACCATCAATAATGATCCAATCATCTTGCTGGCGGAGCAGTGTCGCGGCTACCTCATTAAACTGCGCAACTATCTCTGTACTATTCCAATCAATTTGATACAAAAACTGCGGGTCGGCTTCAGCGTCATTTAATCGCTGTTGTAACGTTTCGATATTGACATGGAACCAACATTTAAGCAGTCGGGTTTGATTGGCGGCTAAATCTTGTTCGAACGCTTGCAGCTTAATGAGTTGCTGCTGTAGATACGCTTGCCATTGCGCAATCGGTAACGCCTTTTCGTTGTCAGATTTGTCATTGTCAGACTTGGCACCTTCTGGTTTTTGATT
The DNA here is from genome assembly GCF_000511065.1 of Psychrobacter sp. TB67. NCBI lineage: Bacteria > Pseudomonadati > Pseudomonadota > Gammaproteobacteria > Moraxellales > Moraxellaceae > Psychrobacter > Psychrobacter sp. TB67. The sequence goes on along the minus strand of NZ_AYYA01000067.1, from coordinate 55,846 downwards.
TTTCGATGGTTTATCATCATGGTCTGATGTTGCCATACGCATAACGTTATAGAGCAAATCGGCATACCAATTACCAAAATAAACCATCACATCGCCATGACGCGGCAGCGCTTTGGTATGTGCTTGCCAAATCGGCTGATACGCTAAGGGACAATCACCGATGGTTGCCTCAACCTTGAGTAGCCGAGGATCTACCCACTGGCGCAATTGCTTAACAGCAGTGCCTTTGCCTGCCTGCTCCATACCATTGACCAACACCAAAAGCCCTGTTGGTTTGTTGAGGGTTGGCGGCGTCTGTTGCCGCGTTGCTCGTAGGGCATATTGAGCGGTGACCAGTGCCAACCGTAGTGCATCTTTATCCATAGAAAACTGATTCAGTGGATTAGGGGTTAAGCGCTCCTCTATCACTTGCTCACTAAATTGGGCACTGACCGCTTGTGCTGCGTTGGGTTCAGTCGTATTGTCATTTTTGCTCATAATGGTCATCGTCCTATGATTGAAAGCACATCTGCTTAATCATAGCATTTGACCAATTCGGTAAATAACGCTGCTATGTAACAGTTTGACATTTGTATTCTGCTTTATTTTCTTTTAAGGTGAACACAATCTTGAGAGCATGCTTTAATAGGATCATAAAATAATAAAAAAAGGCTCAAAATAGGCATCAAAACTCAGCATAACTTTGACCACTTCATTCTCAACCTACACATAATTTTTACCTTTATATAGGATTTTTACTATGTCTGCCTTAACCGATTTACAACAGCACCTCACACATTTTTGGGCGCTACCACATCATCAAGATGCTGAATTAAACACCAAACTCAATGAAGTGCAAGTATGGCAACAAGCGCGACTCCAACGTACGCATAGTGAACTATTCGAACAGCCAAAAAACCAACTGATGGCAGACTATTTTCTGACGCAACTATACGGCGGTGATGAGTTTAAGTTATTGGCCAAGCAGTTAGAGCGGATTTTGCCAAAAGCCAAAAAGCTTGAACGCCTTGCAAAAGAATCAGCTTTAGAAGCTGGCAGTATGGGTATCCAAGCAGCAATTCTAGCGATTGAGCTAGATTTACATTTGGCTCAGTGGCTACTTGCCCAAGACTTACCAATTACCGAAGACAATATGCTAGCCGCCTATCGTACTGTCGATGAAGCGAATAAGCGCCGCATTCAGATTACCAATCTTAAGGATGTTTGCTACCGCACTGACAAGCATTTGAACTCATTTATGCTCAAACAAGCGTTCGCGTTAGCAAAAGGCACCGCCTATCGCTACAACTTTCAACCACTGTATGACTTTATCGATACCGGTTTTAAAGCCATGAAACCCCTTAAAAGCGTAAGCAGCTTTATCGAACCGTTTTGTGAACGTGAGCTTGAAATTATTGACGAAGTTCATGATACGGATAATGGCAATAAGCCCTTGGCGTTTGGTGTATCATAGGGCTAATTAGAGACTCAGTTAACTGGTGAAATTCGTTAACAGAAACAATATATAATCGAAAAAGTATCTCAAAAAATAATCATAAAAGTGAATAACAGGATAATGCTATGACCGATAATACCAATGATAACACTACTCCCTCTGACCAAAAGCCAGCGCTCAACACCACGATTAATGGTCAGCTGCAAGATAAATTGGTCAGAGACAGCATCACTCACAGTCAAAACATCACCGCTCAAGTAAAAGCACGTCAAAGTCCTGTGCCTAATGCAACGACTGATACGAGTATTGATGCTAGCGTCAAAAAAAGTAAAAGTAATGACTTTACGCAAGTGCAAAACTTACCAACCGGAACCCCACAAGGTCAACAAACGACTATGCCAAACCATACCACCAACGCTAATAATACGTTGAATGACAGCGCAAGCAACACTTCAGCGCAAGCACAAACTGCCAAACAAACACTTTTTAACCAGCGTGATGACATCAATAATCCGCATACGCCTGATACTGATGGTAATGAGCAAACGCATTTTGGTTATAAAACGGTCAATAAAGCAGAAAAGCAAGCGCGCGTTGCTGATGTCTTTACCTCAGTCGCCAAAAAATACGACATTATGAATGACTTAATGTCATTTGGTATTCATCGCTTATGGAAACGTTATGCGATTAGCTTGTCAGGCGTACGTGCGGGTCAGCATGTACTCGATATCGCTGGCGGTACGGGTGATTTGGCCAAAGTATTTAGTCGTGAAGTCGGTCGCAACGGTAAAGTCGTGTTATCTGATATTAATGCGGCCATGTTAGAAGTTGGTCGTGAGCGCTTGATTAATGCTGGCTGCAATAATGTCGATTTTGTACTTGCCAATGCTGAAACATTAGCGCCATTTGATGACAATAGCTTTGATTTGCTTACCATCAGCTTTGGTCTGCGGAATGTCACGGACAAAGACGCTGCGTTAAAATCTATGTATCGCGTACTGAAACCGGGCGGTCGTTTATTGATTTTAGAATTCTCAAAACCTGTGTTTGAGCCATTATCAAAAGCCTATGATTTATACTCATTTACCGCATTACCAATGATGGGCAAGCTGATTGCCAATGATGCAGAAAGCTATCAATACTTGGCTGAATCGATTCGTATGCACCCTGATCAGCAGACGCTAAAGCAAATGATGCAGCAAGCGGGCTTTGAGAATTGTGATTATCACAACTTGACCGCTGGTATCGTTGCTGTGCATCGCGGCTTTAAAGCATAGTTTTAAAAGCTGCTTATACAAACAAGCTTCTTCATAATGTAAAAACGTCTGTCATTAGGCAGGCGTTTAATCCTAGTCATAACAGCCAATATTGAAATATGCGCCAGGCTTATGGCGCTCAACCAAACATGCGAGAGCCTTATGCTGACTGTTCTACTTTTGGCAGGTGCCGAAAAGCTGATTAACCTTGCCATTGCGAGTGATGAGATTACCAAATCAGGATTGGCACCGCTTGCTGGCAAAGTATTGCGACTGAATATAGCAATGCCTGAAATTCGTTTGGATATTCTATTCACCCATGAGCGTTTGCGTTTTGAGCCGGTGACGACGGACAGCGTGTTTGAGCCGAGCGGCCGTATGAACGAGCGCCAACAAGCCAGTATGGAGCGCGCCCGGATCGGTCATAGTCGTCCAGACTGTACCATTACCGTAGACAATCCAGCGCAATTGCTCAATCTGATGCGCGGCACTGAGGGCAACTTGCCAATCGCTGGTGACTATAAAGTGCTGATGCAGCTAAAGCAGTTGGTCGCAGGCTTTGACCCAGATGTGGCAGGACAGCTTGAGCCATTTATCGGTAAGCCAATGGCCAGTCAGTTGCATCTACTCATATCCCAACTCAAAGGCAGCTGGCGTCATAGTGCCAAACGTGCTTTTAATGATGTCAGCGATTGGGCCAATGATGTGGCGGGCAATAGTGTGCCTGATCCAGTTGAAGCGGCAGAAGTCAACGACCTTAAACAGCAGCTTTTAAAGCTGCGGGCTGATGTCGAACGTGAAGAGGCCAAACTTGCTGCCATTAGAATAGAGCAGGAAAAGCTTAAGGGCAACGAGTAGTCTTTTATTATTTTATAACGAATTTACTATTTATTGTCTTTTTCTATAATCTTGCCCATTTTATCAATTATAAATTTTTGTTCATTTACAGTAACCGTAGCTAATCCATTTTTGAAGTCGGTGGCATAATCATACTTAAAAGGTATTATTATGTCGTCCAACTTATTAATATAACCCCATTTATCATCTATACTTGCTCTCGCTAAGCTCTCTGAAAATCTGAAAGCATATTGATATTTCGGAGAGATTACAACGTCTCCTTTTGTATCAACAAACCCAAACTTGTTGTTGGTTAATAAAGCGACATAACCTTCTTGAAAATCACCTAGTCCTTCAAATTTTATGGGGATTACTACTTTGCCTACTCTATCAATAAAGCCCCACTTATCATTCAGCTTGACTGACCCAAAGCCTTCTGAGAACTTATCTGTTTGGTCATAAGTAAAAGGGATTACTATATTATTCATTGAATCAATATACCCCATTTTCTTACCCTTTTTCGCCCCAGCTAATCTTTCTGAAAAAGGAGCGATATAATCATACTCAAAGGGAACAACAATCTCTCCCAAATTATTGATTATACCGGCTTTCCCTTTAAAATAAATGGATGCAAACCCTTCTGAAAAAAGAGTAATACGATCATACTTAAATGGGACAACGACTTCTCCTAAAGTATTGATTACACCAACTCTTCCTTTCAAATAGACAGAGGCTAGGCCTTCTGAAAATCTATGTCCATCATCGTAAATAAGCGGGATCGCTACCTCTCCCTTTTCATCTACAAATCCAACTTTTTGCGTTTTATCATCCATAACTATGGCACGCCCGGAATATAGACAATCTGTAGTCTCAAAAATCTCTTTTTCAGGTGAATCACACTCAAACGCAAAAGCAGCGTGATTAATGAAAATCACTGTCAAGAGTGGCAACCATAGTTTATTTATTTTCACTTTAAATCCTTATAGAAATTTTTGACAGACCCAATCTGCCCTAAATGAATAATATAAGGCTCAGCCATTCTTAAAATATCTTTACCATGATAGTATTACCTCTAAAATTTATCTAGTTTGATCATATCTTTTAAATTTACTTAGAGTAATTTTGCCCATGCTATTATCCCATCGCGCCCGTTTACTTGAGCTTTGGCGTATCGCCGCAATATATCGCATTGATACGCACTTTTCTATTGAAGAGGCGCCACAGCTGCAACCTTTAGCACGTTTAATTCGCTTGCATCCAGCCGCTTGGGGTAAAAAGCATCAGCCAAACGCGATTAAATATGCGCTTGAGGACATGGGTACGCTGTTTTTAAAATTAGGCCAACTACTGTCAACACGTCGTGATTTGGTGCTGCCTGAGATCATCGCTCAACTGGTTCAGCTACAAGACAAGGTTAAACCATTTAACTCTGATGTGGCCATTACCCAAATCCAAGACCCTAAGCATGGTCTTGGGCAGTCTATTGGCACATTGTTCGCACGCTTTGATGTCAAACCGCTAGCGGCTGCTTCTATCGCCCAAGTACACACTGCCGCCCTGCATGATGGTCGTGAAGTCGTCATAAAGGTGGTTCGTCCCGATATCCGCACCACGATTATTTCTGACTTTGAGCTACTACGTGAATTGGCAAGCTGGGCATCCGCTCGTATTGAAGCGGCGCGTGCCGTACATATCATCGATATTGTTGAGGATTATCGTCAAGTCATGCTTAACGAGCTAGACTTGACGTTAGAGGCAGATAATACCACCCAAATGCGCAATAACTTCTTGGGTTCAGCATTAATGTATGTGCCTGAAGTTTATGATGCTGCCAAAAATGTGATGGTGATGGAGCGTATTCAAGGCGTCCCTATCTCGCAAGTTGAGGTGTTTGATAAGCTTGGTTATGACCGAGCAGCATTGGCAAAGAAAGGCTTAACGATATTTTTTACCCAAGTATTTCGCGATAACTTTTTTCATGCCGATATGCATCCGGGTAATGTCTTTGTAGAAACGCCGCCAGTCAAAACACTCACTGCAGATATGGCAGCGGTGGATTTGGGTCATGAGCCACGCTATATTGGTCTTGATTGCGCCATAATGGGTACGCTATCAAAAGACGATCAGCTTATCGTCGCGCGTATGCTGTTGGCGGTAATGAATAACAACTTTACGGCGATGGTTGATATCGTCAGCCGTGCTGGTTGGATACCGCCCAATACCGATAAGCATGCTTTAATGCGCGATATGAAACGTACTGTCGGCCCGATGCTGCAAAAATCTATTAATGATATCGACTTTGCTGGTGTGTTAATGCAGATTTTAGATATCGCCCGTCGCCACCATATGAGTATTCCGCCGCAATTAATGCTGCTACTTAAAACCTTGGTGCATGTCGAAGGACTTGGTCGTGATTTATATCCTGACCTTGATATCTGGTCGCTCGCCAAGCCCATTTTAAGTAGCTGGATTAAAGAGCAGCTCGATCCGATGCGTAACTTGCAACACTTACGCCAGCAGTTGCCAGAGATTTTATTATCAACGACTGATATTCCTAAGCTACTAGATCAAGGTCTACAAAGCCTTGCCTCACAAGGGTCGCGCCAAGACAGTCAGCTGCGAGAAATACAGCAGATACGCGCTGACATGCTTAATGATCGTCGCCGTGATTGGCTAGCGCTGTCAGGTTTTGCCGTGTTTATTGCCATCGCTACACAAGTCGGTTGGTTTGCGCCTATCTTTTATTTATTGGCTATGATTGTCGTTATTTGGCGGGTTCTAGCTTAAGCATATTTTTGAGCTTTATATCCTTCATAAAAAATGCGCCTACTTTTAATGATTTAAATTAAAAGTAGGCGCATTTTGTTTTCATTATTAAAGCATTTGATCAATCGCCATCTGCGTTAATACCCGACCACGCGCCGTACGTAATACATAACCTTGCTGAATGAGGTATGGCTCAATCACATCCTCGAGCGTACCGCGATCCTCAGCCATAGCCGCTGCGACTGCTTCAACGCCAGCTGGACCACCATCAAAACGCTCGTGTAATATCTCAATATAACGTCTGTCCAGATGGTCAAGACCACGTCTATCAACGGCCAGCATATCGAGTGCACTACCCGCAATCGCACCATTGATACTACCGTCGCCTCTCACTTCAGCATAATCACGCACACGGCGCAGTAAACGATTGGCAATCCTTGGCGTCCCACGTGCACGGCGCGCGATCTCTACCGCCCCGTCTTCACTCATCGGTACACGCATCAAGCGGGCGGCACGACTCACAATCGTCGTCAAGTCAGCTATATTGTAAAACTCTAAGCGCTGCACAATCCCAAAACGATCACGCAATGGCGACGTCAGCAGACCTGCTCGGGTGGTTGCCGCAACTAGAGTAAAGGGCGGCAAATCAAGCTTGATAGAACGCGCCGCCGGCCCTTCGCCAATCATAATATCTAGCTGAAAATCTTCCATCGCTGGATACAGTATCTCTTCAATGACCGAACTCAAACGATGGATTTCATCGATAAATAGGACATCACCTTCTTCTAAATTGGTCAGCATCGCTGCCAAATCACCTGGACGCTCAAGCACTGGCCCTGAGGTAGAACGCAGATTACCACCCATCTCACGAGCAATAATATTGGCAAGCGTGGTTTTACCCAAACCTGGTGGACCAAAAATCAGTGTATGATCCAATGGCTCACCACGACCACGTGCCGCACCAATAAAAACTTCCATCTGCTCACGCACCACCGGCTGACCAATGTATTCAGCCAATAATGCCGGTCGAATATTGGAGTCAGGCGCATCACCTGCCCCCTCGAATGGATTAATCAAACGATCTTGCATCATATGTTTTATCATTATATTAAAAAATTAGGTATAAATAGCATAACCAAACGCTACGCATAAGTCATGCAAAACATCTTAAAGCAGCCACTAAATAAAGCACAGCCTAAAACAAAAATAAGCGACAATGAATGTCGCTTATCTATTTAAGAGTTATTTATAGTTAATAATAGTAGTGAGCTAAATGAATTAAAAGCCTGACAACTGTTGCAACGTGGCTTTTAGCAAACCTTGGGTATCGGCAAAGGTATCGCCATTACTTTTAGCAGCTTTAATCGCTTGCTGAGCTTCTCTTTCTTTATAGCCAAGACTGATCAAAGCGCCTTCAACCTCAGCGATGATGTTGCCCTCGTGAGACACCTCAGCAGGTTGCATAGCAAACTCTAAATGACCGCTATCGACTTCAATATTTTTCAGCTTATCTTTTAGCTCAATCAATAGGCGCTGTGCTGTCTTTTTACCAATACCCGGGATACGGGTTAATGCCGTCTCTGACTCTTGCTCGACGTGCATTTTTAGCTCAGCAGCTGACATTGCCGATAGCATGGCTAATGCCATTTTTGCGCCAACGCCATTTATTTTAATCAATTGACGAAAGACATCGCGCTCTTTACGATCGATAAAACCATAAAGCAGCTGCGCATCTTCACGCACATGAAAATGCGTCCAAATGCTCGCCTGCTCGTTGAGACGCAACTGGCAAAATGACGGTAGCGGTAGCTCAATATCATAGCCGACACCAGAGGTGGTCATGACACAGGCAGTCGGTGCCATCAAATACTGCACTTGTCCGCTAATCAATCCAATCATAACCCACTATCTCTTATAAGAATTATCATAAAATTCAGCCAGCTGCAGAACGAAATATCTCAATAATCATTTATTCGATAAGTACTTTTAACGTCAAATCTACTAATAAAAATCGACCATACCTTCAAGACTAATAGGGCGAATCTTATGTGCTTGACCAGCAGAACCAAAAGCTTCAAAACGATTGGTACAGATATCTGACATCGCAACCATAGACGCTTTAAAGTATTTACGGGGATCAAACTCGCTTGGGTTTTCTACTAAGAATTTACGGATTGCACCTGTTGATGCCAAACGTAAATCGGTATCGATATTGACTTTACGGACACCATGCTTAATCGCTTCAACGATTTGCTCAACCGGTACACCATAAGTCTCACCGATATCACCGCCATTTTCATTGATGACTTTAAGCCACTCTTGCGGCACTGACGACGAACCATGCATGACCAAATGGGTGTTAGGAATACGGGCATGAATCTCTTTTACGCGCTCAATGGATAAGATATCGCCCGTCGGTGGACGCGTGAATTTATAAGCACCGTGACTGGTACCAATGGCAATGGCTAGCGCATCAACGTTGGTGTCTTTAACGAACTGCTCAGCTTCATCAGCACTGGTCAATAGCTGCTCGTGATCTAATATACCTTCTGCTCCAGAGCCGTCTTCTTCGCCTGCCATACCGGTCTCAAGACTGCCCAAGCAACCAATTTCGCCTTCTACCGACACGCCACATGCGTGTGCCATCTTGACGACTTCGCGAGTCACGCTGGCATTATAATCATAGTCCATTGGCGTTTTGCCATCTTCACCGAGCGAGCCGTCCATCATCACTGATGAGAAGCCAAGCTGAATTGAGCGCTGGCAAATAGCAGGTGACATACCATGATCCTGATGCATCACTACTGGGATATGTGGCCACTCTTCGATAGCTGCGATAATCAAATGACGTAAAAACGCCGACCCTGCATAACTACGTGCTCCAGCACTGGCTTGGACGATGACAGGTGAGTCACAGGCGTCGGCCGCCATCATAATTGCACGCATCTGCTCTAAGTTGTTGACGTTAAAAGCAGGAACACCATAGTTGTGTTCAGCGGCATGATCTAGAAGTTGACGTAACGATATTAAGGCCATAAAACGCTCTCTGATTAGATTTTAAAATAAATACTTGTAATTATGTGGTGATTACAAGTGTTCTATCCTCGCTGCAAGGTTGTTAAATCGACAAGCAGCACTATAGAACGGGTGGGAAAAAATGCAGGATTTTGATTAGCAATTAGCACGCGCCGATTATAGCAAATTTTGATCGTGCTTCGTAGCGGTTGCACGACTATTTATTGAGATGACAGGTTTGGGTTCACGAATTATTCACGGTATTGGATGTTTAAATTTATTAATCGATACAACGCAAAAAGCCTTGGCGATTACCAAAGCTTTCTAAATATTTTGAGGGCTTATATAGCAACTGGTATTTATAACCAATGCTTAAAATCAAAACTACTAATTAGTACTGTTGTTCTGCTTCTACGGCATTTTCACTGGCTTTATCTTCAACAGCAGCTGCACCATCAGCAACCGCGCCAGCAGTAGCAGATACGGCTTCATTTGCGCCTACCACAACCGCTTCACCAGTATTTGCTAGTGCATCAGTAGCAGCGGCACCAGCATTATCAGCGCCTTCGGCGACTTCAGCACCAGCATTTTGTGCAGCAGCTTCAGCTTCAGCAGCAGCGGCTTCTGTTTCGGCAGCGGCAGCGTCAGTGTTAGCAGCAGCGTCATCACCCGCTGACTCAGCAGCAGCTTCAGTTTTGTCTTGCGTTTCTTGGCTACATGCAGTGATTGCAAAAGTACCAGCAAGTACGCTAGCAAGTAATAAATGGCGTTTTAACATAATAAACCTCTCGTAAATAAAGCATGTCAAATACATGATTTGCGCTATTTTATAGAGTGCAAATTAGACATGCAATAATAATTTTCAGTATAGAAACAAATAATTACTACTTAATAATAATCCGTGCCTGTTCGTACTTAGTGCTTTCATACTAGCAAGTTAAACAAGAATGATAAGACAAATACCACAGTCACCCTATTATTTTTATAGCCTAACTTTTTATAGAGTAACTTAGATGCTCATCATAGGTTGTACATCTAATGTTACTCAATTGCTGAAGTATCGTTAAGCAGTTATGCTCTAATTTGTAATGCAGCAACGGCAGGTAATACCTTGCCTTCTACGAACTCTAAGAAGGCACCACCACCCGTTGACATATAGCTCACGCCATCGGCTACTTGATATTTATCGATAGCAGCTAAAGTATCACCACCGCCAGCGATTGAAAAACCTTGACTATTTTTGACTGCATCTGCCACTATTTGCGTCCCATGACCGAAAGCATCCACCTCAAAAACCCCCACTGGACCATTCCACAAAATGGTCTTTGCATTAGTAATAGCCTCAGCCAATTGCTTGGCGCTTTCTGGAGCGATATCTAATATCATATCATTGTCGCCAATCGCATCAACTGACTTGATGGTAGCAGTGGCTTGTTGTAATGAGCCAGTAAAGTCAGCAAAATCGATCTCATTTTTATCAGCGACAACAACATACTCAGGCAATAAAATCTCAGTTTTAGTCATAATGTCACGAGCGGTATCGAGCAAATCTGCTTCATATAAAGACGCACCAACACTATGACCTTGTGCTGCTAAGAAAGTATTGGCAATACCGCCACCAACGATAATTTGGGCGCACACTTCTGCCAAGCTGTGTAGTACTTCTAGCTTGGTAGATACTTTTGAGCCACCAACAATGGCTAGCATCGGTTGCGCTGGCGTTTCAAGCGCTAAGCTCAAGGCATCAAGCTCAGCGGCCAATAATGGTCCTGCACAGACTGTCTTGTCGGCTTGATGCATCGCTTGGGTCACACCCTCCGTTGACGCTTGTGCACGGTGAGCAGTACCAAAAGCATCCATCACAAACACATCGCACAAATCTGCATAAGTGTGCGCCAAATCGGCATCGTTTTTCTTCTCGCCTTTATTAAAGCGCACGTTTTCTAGTAGTACCACTTCACCTGCTTTGATTGAAACACCCTGAGTCAGATAGTCGGTGTTTAAACTAACGGGCGCGGCCAATTTGTCGCTTAAATAGTCAGCAACAGGTGCTAGAGAGTAGATCGATTCAAAACTTCCTTCGGTTGGCCGACCGAGATGTGAGCAGACAATCACCGCCGCGCCTTTTTCTAACGCCATTTTAATCGTAGGTAAACTTGCTTGCAAGCGAGCTGCACTCGTAACCTTGCCGTCTTTAATAGGCACATTGAGATCCTCTCGAATCAATACAACCTTCTCTTTTAAATCAAGCTCACTCATACGCAAAAAATTCATTACCTGCTCCTATGCATCAGTCTGTCTGTTAATCAATCGTTTTATGGCTTTATTCAATGGTTTTTCATTCAATGATTTTTCGAAAAGGGGTATGACCAGCCATTTCTTATAATCGTATCTCTTCTATCGGCTGGCTTTGCTCATGTTAGTTTATAAAATAGGTCTGACAATCTTCAAAAGCGGTGTATTCTACCAGTTTTCTAACGATTGCTCACAAGGAACTGCCATAAATTTTGGCGACTGTAGCGACATAAAAACTGTGAAAACCTAAAGATTGCGATAGTGCTTACCTTAACTGGATACTGCGGCAGCCATATCGCGCGCTTGCTACCTGAAGTTCGTTTTAAGTACTTTAAAAGTCAGTAACATTTCGTGGTGGTACTTAATAGTCAGGCTGTTTATGATAGAAAGACGCTTTATAATAAAGTGCCTATTTATAACAATTTTATAATAATTGCGCTCGACAATAACAATAACAATAACCTCAGGAGAATAAAATGACTATTGATGTCAATAATGCCAAGCAAAACTTGTTAAAGCTTAAAAAAGAATATGAAACAAGGATTGATAAAATAGAAGATCATATCCAAAACCCACAAGATGACCTTAACGAGCATTGGGAAGATCAAGCCATCTCCTATCGTCAGAACGATATGCGCCAAAGTCTGAGAGATGAAGCGCGCCAAAATTTAGTCTATGTCGAAAATGCCTTGAGCCGTATCGAAAATGGCACTTATGGTGAGTGTGAGGTATGTGGCAAACTGATTGAAGAGCAACGCTTGGAAGCACTGCCCTACGCTACTTTATGTATGGATCATGCCAAATAACGTCTTTTTTTAGCGATATTCCTAGGGCGTGTCCTCAATTCAACCGATAGCAATCTAAATGGGCTAAAAATGGTTAAATCTTGCCAAACATCGTCAAATAGCTAGGTAATATCTCGATATTATCTGCACTATTTTCCTTGTTTGACTGCAATTTACCTCATTTTTATCACCATTTTTAAAATGAGGACACGCCCTAGCTTAAAAGCTAATGAACAATGAAACTATTTAAGAAACCTTTAAGCACTCACTCGGTAATTATACCCACCACCTGTTACTAAGCAGGCGCACTCCAGACGTTGAGCGCCTGCTGCCACTGTTGACAACGCTCAGCTATTTTATGCTCTGGCAAATCCATAATATCCCCTACTACTGCCACATAAGCAATCGGCAAACCTGCCAGCTCAACGATATTTTCTGCAGTCAAGCCGCCTATGACGCATAGTGCAATACCCTGCTGACATCCATCGACCAGCTGCTGACGCGAAATAACGTCTGCCTTAGGTTTGGTCGTAGAGGCAAATACTGCACCCATTGCAGCATAACTGGCGCCAGCAGCGTGCGCTCCTTTTACCAGCTCTACATTGCCATGACAGGTGCGACCAATAATTTGATCTGCTAATAGATCTTGCTTGGCATCTTTAATTTCACCATCTTCTTGCCCTAAGTGAACCCCAACGCCAAGCTTGGCAGCCAGCTTGATATCATCATTGATGACGACTGGCACATTGTATGCTTTAGCCAACTCAGCTATCTGTCTAGCCTCTTCGTATAAATGTGCGTCACCATCAGGCAATGACAGGACTTGCTTACGACGAATTTGTAACAGCCCGATAAACCCTGTCGCTAATGCTGCTTTTAATTTGCGATACAGCAGCGCAAACTCATCATCATTGGTCAATAAGTATAGCTTTGGTGCTGGTGTGATAATCGATGCTTGAGTCATATAATTTTCCTAGGACACGTCCTAAATTCAACACAATAAAAAGGCCGTTACATTACATAACAGCCTCTTTATACCCACTAAACCAATCCGCTTACACTGTACGGCGAGTCGCCAAACTGTTTAGGATATTTTTGGCATCACCCCAACGCGTCGCTGAGCTGTTTGCGCCCAAAATGACAATAATAGCAGGACGGTTATTCACACGGGTTTCCATTACCACACAACGACCTGCCTCATTAATAAAGCCGGTTTTTGAGATACCAATTGGATAATCGCCTGAACGGACTAGAGAGCTGGTATTGTTGGCTTTATAAGTACGGTTACCATTTGAGTAATTGGCCACGTAAAAGTCATAACTCTTAGTCGTAGAGAAGCGACGGATTACATCATAGTTACCAGCAGCACGTACCATTTTTACCAAGTCATTTGACGAAGCCACATTACGTTTATCGAGACCCGTTGGATCACCAAAATAAGCCGTCGTCATGCCAAGCTCTTGCGCTTTACGGTTCATCGCTCGTATAAAGGCATCATAGCCGCCTGGATAGTTACGCGAGAGACTTTTGGCAGCAGGGTTTTCTGATTTCATCAATGCCATTAATAGCATTTCAGCACGATTCAAACGATCGCCAGATTTAAGGTTTGAGCTGGCGCGTTTTGGACCGACGAAATCTTCAGGATCTAGGGTAATCTCTTCACGCATATCAAGACCAGCATCTAACACCACCATCGCCGTCATTAGCTTGGTGATACTCGCCATAGGGCGGGCGACGTCGGCATTTTTTTCGTAAATAGATTCACCAGTTTCGGCATCGATCACCGCCACACTGCGCGAGTCAGTGCTAATCGGAATCATACTGCTGCTGCCAAAGCTACCGCGATAAGTGGTGTTATAGCTATTGGCGTTATTATAGCTGTTGTTGCTGCTACCGAAACTACTGGTCTTACTGTTCGTAATATTGGTCGTGCCATAGCCATTATCGACTTTTTTAATGGTCGAATCATTAGACTTATACATGATATTACGTGCTTCAGACAAGCTATCAGCACCGCCCCAACTCATACGAGCACTAGAGCCAGTATCAGCGCTACCATTAATCGTAAGTGCAGCTTGCGCAATACTGCCCAGACTCAATGAAATCATAGCAACAACTAGCTGCTGTTTGGTTAATGGTAAGAGCTTCATTCTTCCCCCTGCTGTCGCGCTGCTATTCAATAGATAATCAGTTACAGACTAACTAATAGCAACAACGTACGTAGCGTTTGTGGTTATGTTTGTAGGTACTCACATAGAGTTTTTGTATTTTTAGTGTATCATGGTTTGCATTTAAGTTTAATCTACTAAATCAATTAGATGAGTATTTTTTAACCTGCTTGAAATTTTGCTACATTTAAATTAGATTCTAGCAATATTAATTAACACTAGAGCAATATATGATGATAGTAGAGGATAAAAATAATTGCTCTGCAAATCCTATTATAAAATAATAAAAATCTCGATTGTTCTTACAGATATACAGATTGCTTCAGATGGTTTAACGTTCACCATGCAACCTTCATTTTGATAGACAGCAAAGAGTACAACTATGATACGAGTATTAGTAGTAGATGATCATGATTTAGTGCGGATGGGTATTAGCCGTATGCTAGCAGACAGTGCTGATATCGAGGTCGTTGGTGAAGCTGACAGCGGTGATATGGCGATTAAACTGGCCAAACAGCTGCACCCCGATGTAATTTTGCTCGACGTTAATATGCCCAATATCGGCGGGCTTGAAGCAACTAAGCGCTTAATTCAGCTGGATTTGGGCATCAAGATTTTGGCCGTTAGTAGTATGTCGGCGCAACCATATCCATCTATGTTGATTAAAGCGGGCGTCAATGGTTACATCACTAAAGGCACACCACTTGATGAGATGATACGCGCGGTCAAAAAAATCTATCAAGGCGGGCGTTATTTTAGCCAAGATGTCGCCGAACAGTTGGCTGACGTTTTACTGTCAGATAATGCCAACTCACCTTTTGACTTGTTGAGTGACCGCGAAAAACAAGTGGCGATGATGGTGGTTAATTGCCAAAGTCCTCAGCAAATTGCCGACCAGTTGTTTGTGAGTGTCAAAACCATCAATACCTATCGCTATCGCATTTATGAAAAAGTCGGCGTTGATAGTGATGTGAAGTTGACCCATCTCGCTATTCGTCATGGTCTCATTCAACCGTAGACCCCTTAATACTCTTTTTATTACGGCCAATTTATGAAATTTGCGCTCAGAGCCGTTTCTGTCATTACCCATTATCTTCAGCAAGATGAAACGCTGCCGCTACCGCAGTTACGTCGATTGGGACTGATCTATAGCAGTTATCGATTTATCGTTAGCCTGTTTTTTATGCTGATGGTGTATGTGACGGTCAAAGCTGATAATGGCTTATTACTGCCAAGTCTATTGCAGCAAACGGCGCTGAGTTTTTATGTCATTATTAGTCTGATTTTGCTTGGCTTATTTTATGTAGTCACCAAGCATTTACGGCGTCAGCTGGGTTTTGGACTGGTATTAGACGTCATTATTTTGAGCCTTTTGCTGTATACCAATGGCGCTCCTGATTTACAGCTCACCATGCTTTATATGGTCGTTGTTGCCGCCAGCTTCATGCTACTGCATGGCTCGCAAGCGCTCATCATTACCTTACTCGCCATTATTTTTGTTATTTACCAGCAGTTTTTTTATGCCATTGCCAATAGCATGAGCTTGGAAAATTTGGGCGATGCCTTGCTGATGTCAGCAAGCTTTTTGGCAGTAGGAATTTTGAGCTGGTCTATTTCCCAGCGCTTGGTACAAGTCGAACAAGTCGCCGCGCATCATGCCAAAGAGGTCGAACGACTGAATGTAATCAATCAAGAAGTCATCACCCAAATGGTCAATGGGGTCATAGTGATTGATAGACAGCAGATTGTATTGGCAAACCTAGCCGCCCATCAGCTACTCAGTATCCCCAATCCTCCGCTGGCGTCTCTGATTGATACGCCTAGTCATTTAAGTTATGAGCAAAACAACCTCGAAGCCGCCCTTCTTGCTGACTTTCAGCAGCAGCTCAGAGAACAGCATCTGCAACTTCTTGATGCTTGTTTATCGGTCGCTGAAGGGCAATCACGTAGCTTTGTTTATGAATTGCCTGCCGTCGCAAATGCCTCTGTCGTCGGCAAGCTACGCGTACAGATTATCCCGCTAAAAGATAACAGCAAGCTTATCCTGCTAGAAGACTTGCGCCGTGAGCAAGCCAGCGCTCAACAGTTAAAGCTTGCCTCGCTTGGGCAACTGACTGCCAGTATCGCTCATGAAATCAGAAACCCGCTCGCCGCTATTTCACAGGCCAGTCAGCTACTGATGGAAGATGTCGAAGAAGGTGAGAAGAAGGCCGCCGATCATAATAACAATACTATCAGCTCTACTCTTGAGCCCTTAGTAGCGCCGACAGCTGCTACCGACAGCGATATAACAGGCAATCACGAGCTTTATAAAATGATCTTTGCGCAAACCAAACGCGTCAACCGTATTATTGAAGACATCTTAAAACTGTCGCGCCAACAGACCGCTAATCAGCAATCGATTCTACTGGCTGAGTGGTTGCCGGTGTTTTTGGACAATTATTTTCGAGATCATGACGTGTTTTTGCGTGTCCATAGTCAATCCACTATCTCATTCGATACGCACCAGTTAGAACAAGTATTAATTAATTTAATCAACAACGGTCTACGTCACAGTAGCTACGCTCACCCTCATGCTTTTGTGGAAATCGAAATTTATTGTGCCGATAACGATGTTATAATCGATATTTTAGATGGTGGTATGGGCGTTAATGCCAGTGATTTACAGCATTTATTCAATCCGTTTTTCACTACTGACAAAGCCGGAACAGGTTTGGGATTGTATTTATCGCAGGCGTTCTGTGAAGCCAATCAGGCTCGTTTACTCTATATTCCTGAACTCCAAAAAACCTGCTTTCGCTTGATTGCCCCTGCTATCGATGTCGATAATGATGCCGATAATAAAATGAGATGAAGTATGACAGTAACCGCGCTAGTCGTTGATGATGAAGTGGATTTGTGCCGCTTGATGCAAATCACCTTAACCAAGATGGGGATCAAAAGCGATGTGGCTTATACCTTATCGCAGGCACGCGCCTACTGGCAGCAAAACAACTATGACTTTTGTTTGACCGATCTCAAATTACCGGATGGCTCAGGACTAGAGTTGGTCAAGGACATCAGCAATAACTCTAGTACACCAATAGCCGTGATTACTGCCCATGGTAGTATGGATTTGGCTATAGAAGCGTTGAAGTTAGGGGCTTTTGATTTCGTCAATAAACCGCTTGAGCTGCCACGCTTACGCCAGTTGGTCGAAAATGCGCTCAAGGTCATTCACCAAAATAACGAAGCAGAAACCACACCTGAATGCTCACCCGAGCAGCAAATGTTGGATAGCCGTTTGATCGGTGACTCTGCTGTCATGCACCCACTCAAAAACACTATTTTAAAATTGGCACGCTCACAAGCGCCAGTATTTTTATCGGGAGCTTCGGGCACAGGCAAAGAAGTGGTTGCCAAACTGATCCATGATTTAAGCCCACGTCGAGATGGCAGTTTTGTACCCGTAAACTGCGGTGCGATTCCTTCAGAGCTCATGGAGTCAGAGTTTTTTGGTCATAAAAAAGGCAGCTTTACCGGAGCCGTTGCTGATAAGCAAGGCCTGTTCCAACAAGCAAATGGTGGCACGTTATTTTTAGATGAAGTGGCAGATTTGCCCTTAGCAATGCAAGTCAAACTACTACGCGCCATCCAAGAAAAAACCGTGCGCGCCATCGGTGATACCAAAGAAGTACCCGTCGATATCCGTATCTTATCTGCGACCCATAAAGACTTGAACCAACTGGTACAAGATGGACTGTTTCGGCAAGACTTGTACTACCGTATCAATGTGATTGAACTAAAGCTGCCCACGCTTAATGCGCGCCGTGATGATATTCCCGTCTTAGCCAAGCATTTTTTGGCAATGATCGCAGAAGAATGGCAATTAGACACCCCGCCCTCATTGACAGCGGCCGCTTGCGAGCGCTTGCAGCACCATGATTTCGCTGGTAATGTCCGTGAGCTACGCAATTTACTTGAGCGCGCTGTGACATTGGCAGAAACCTGCACCATTGACGTCAGCCATTTGGGTCTAGCGGAACTTGATACTCATCAAGAGATTCATACTCAGCAAAGTCAAAATACCAATGCAGTTGATAATACAACGCCAACATCTAACCATAAATCAGCTGACCAGCCAACAATGACATCTGTCAGCAGTAAAGAAGAAGTCAGCCAAGCCTCAACAGCGCATAGTGCTGAGCAAACAAAGACCAATCTACATCCTTATCGCACCATTACTCAGCATTATCCCTCAACCATTCAGCGTTCGAGGGCTAATAACGCAGAACCTAATCGTAGTGTCGCCAATTCTACAGAGCAGCAATTAACGAGCAATCACGCGGCGCTTGATGAACAAGACAGTTTGCAAAATGGCTTAAAGGAAGTTAAAGACGGTTTTGAAGGTCAGTTACCTGCCAAAGGGCTAGAGCATTACCTGCAAGAACAAGAGAAAAATCTGATTATTACTGCTCTTAAGCAGACAGGCTGGAACAAGACGCAAGCCGCAGAACTGTTAGGAACGACGTTTCGCTCTTTACGCTATCGTATGAAAAAGCTCGATATTGATGAAGATCAGTCCGATTAACTTTTGCAGATAATAAGCAGCTTTGAGCGTAACGATATGATGGTCAACAAGTAATATCAAACGTCAAAAATACGATTGGCCGTGTCAAAATCGCTTAGCATGCAATGCATAGTACTTGCACCCTTTCCCTTTGCTGCTGTAATTTTTTTGAGTGGTATCAATTATATTTAGAGCTATCGTTAGCTACTTATTTTTTATTTGTCCGATCTTCGAGCGTATTATCCTCTACAGCTGAATTTCTCACAAAGCGAATACCCGACGCCAGTGCTTGTGCCCTGAGTAAATCCAGAGCCTGCTGCTCCCAAGTATTCTCATTGCCTAATAAAGCGACATCAGGCTCGACCCCGATACCGTCTATCTTATTGCCTGCCGCCGTCACATAATTGGCCACGGTTAGCTTAACAGCCTGCTCGTCATTCAAAGGTATCACCGACTGTACCGAACCTTTGCCATAGCTCACCTCACCAACAATAGTGGCGCGTTTTTGTGCTTGTAAGCTGCTTGCTAATACTTCTGCAGCGGAGGCAGAATAGCGGTTTTGTAACACCACTACGGGCAATGGCTTGAGTATCGCAGCGCCTTGTGTCGATAAAACCCGAGAATCATCTTGGCGACCTCTCACTTGTACCACATCGGTGTCCACCATAAATAAGCTGGCCACACTCACCGCAGAGGTTAGAACACCACCCGGATTATCACGCATGTCTAATAAAATGCCAGAGACCGGAGACTCTAGGCTAATGAGACCTTGCAGCAACTTTTCACGACTGTTGTTCTGAAAAGCAGGCAGTTTAATCACCGCCAGACCGTCTACAAAACGTGTCTCAATCACTTGCGGATGATTATTGTTACGCTGTAACGTCGTAGTATGCTTACGGCGACCCGCTTTAGACGTGACAATATCCACTTGTGTGCCTGCAATGCCGGTCAAAAGCTGCTCGACATCATTGCTTTGTCTGTCGTCATCCAGCTTAAACTCATCAACCTGATGCAAGTAATCACCGACTGCTATGCCTTTTTTATCTGCGGGTGAGTCATTAAGCACCTCGGTGACCACCCAATAGCCAGCCTTTGGTCGATACATCACTTTGATGCCGACGTCGCCGACATCCCCTTCGGTAAAAGCGCGCAGGTTTTCGTAGGCCTCAGCATCCAAAAATTCAGCGTGGCTGTCTAGTTTGGTCAACATACCACTCATCGCATTGTTAAATAACTCTTCGTCATTGACGGTATCCACATATTCACGGCGTACCAAATCTACGACCGCCACAAACGTCTTTAAAGTCTCAGGAGAGATGGCATTCAGTGACACTTGTTCCACTTCAGCGGGGATATCCGTGTTGATATCGTCTGCTTCATCAGTCAAAGCGCTTTCATCTGCAACGCTATCTATTGCATCATCAGACGCGTCAGCAGCATCTAACATATCGGCAATATCAGACAAATCATCTGCATCATTTTCTACCGATAACTCATCAGCATTGAGACTGATAAGCTGCAGACTGGCCGTCGGGCTGCTCTCGTCATCTATAGCAGCCTGTGCTTGCATGCCAGCGATATTCAACCCTATGAAACTGGCTATGAGTACGGGTTTCAAGACGGTCGACGTTATCAATGCGGTCATCATTGATGATTTTTTTAGTCGTTCAGACGCTGATGAGCGCTTAAGGCAGATAGAATGCATAAAAAACTCACCTAAATAAAAAGAAAATATGCAACGTTATTATATGGCAATTGATGAATAATATCTTGTAATGTAGCATTAAGAAGGCAGCGAAGATTAGAGCAAATAGATTAAAAATCTATCCTAAAAAAGGGAAGGATCGTAGATACCCTTCCCCTTTCCTTCCTTGCTCTTTATCCTTTTTCTTCATGCACTAACCGCTTCATCTGCCCTGATAACATCATAGTAGTTAACAGACGAAAAGCTCAGAAGGACTGAATCACGATACTGGAATCAATAGGTTTTCACCCGTCATTTCTTCTGGCGCAGTGATATTCATCAATGACAAGATGGTCGGTGCGATATCGCTAAGCTTACCGCCACTACGTACTTGTACTTTTTGCTCACCAATATAAATCAGAGGCACATGCTCGGTGGTATGTTGGGTATGCACCTGCCCACTTTCGTAGTCTTGCATTTGCTCAACATTGCCATGGTCAGCGGTAATGAGCATATCGCCGCCAGCTGCTCGTACTGCTGACTCAATACGGCCAACACAGACATCTAACGCCTCTACCGCTTGCACGGCTGCTTCAAAGATACCGGTATGCCCTACCATATCACCATTGGCATAATTGACAATCAATACATCATATTTGCCCGACTCAATTGCTGCTACCAACTTATCGGTCACTTCAGGAGCGCTCATTTCTGGCTGCAAGTCATAAGTGGCGACATCTGGCGACGGCACAAGAATACGTGTCTCGCCTTTATACTCTGCTTCGCGACCACCACTAAAGAAAAACGTCACGTGCGCGTATTTTTCAGTTTCGGCTATGCGCAGTTGCGTTTTACCTTGCTCTTGCAAATATTCACCCAGCGTATTGGTCAGAGAGGTTGGGTAATAAGCAATACTGGTCTTCGGGCTATCAGCTAAAATGTCTGAGTACTTGGTCAACATGACAAACGCCGCCAACTTTGGTTGCTTATGACGGGCAAAACCTGAAAACTCATGATCTGGCAGCACAAACGCTTGCGCTAGCTCACGGGCGCGGTCAGCACGGAAATTCATAAAGATAAGTGCATCATTATCATCGACAGTATAAGGCGTGTCGCCGCTCTCGATCACGGTAGTCGGATTGATAAACTCATCAGTTTCGCGGGCTTTGTAGGCAGCTTGGACAGCACCATCAGCACGGGTAGATAGACGATCAGCTTTACCTTCCGTAATAAGCTCATAGGCCTTCTGTACTCGATCCCAGCGATTGTCACGATCCATCGCATAGTAGCGACCGATGATACTGGCAATCTGTACGCGACCTTCATAATGGGCATTGAGCTTGTTCAAATACTCACGCAGACGATTGATATACTTATCAGCAGACTTAGGCGGCGTATCACGACCATCTAAAAAACAATGGACAAACACGTTTTTGGCACCGTGTACCAACGCCGAATGACACATTCCTTCGATATGGTCTTGATGCGAATGCACGCCACCATCAGACAGTAAGCCCATGATATGCACATTGCCGCCAAGCTCGTTCGCCGCTTTTACGGCATCGACCAAGGCTTCGTTTTTATAGAACTCGCGATTGGCAAGCTCACTTGAGATACGCGTTGAGTCTTGATATAGCACACGACCAGCACCTAGGTTCATATGTCCCACTTCAGAGTTACCAAACTGACCATCTGGCAAACCAACATCTTCACCTGACGCCGAAATCAATCCATGCGGATATTTCTGATAGATCTTATCTAGATTCGGCATATTAGCCGCAGCAATGGCGTTATCCTTGTCTTCTTCACGATGACCAAAGCCGTCCAATATCATTAAGACATGCGGTGTTTTTTTATGCTGTGCGCTTTCTTGCTTGCTATCAAGCTGCGCCTGATTGTCGTCAATAGATTCAGATTGTTGCTGGGTACTGGTCATAGATTACCGCTCCTCAAGTGAATGAACGCCTATACTGCTATATTAGGATGTCGAAAGTTGTCTATATTAGCATACATCTTGAAATTGCTGAAAAACTGCGCGTTTATCCTGCTGTTTCAACGCTTTCAAGCCTTTTCTTCTATTAGTTATTGTATAAAATACCGCTGCTATGATTGCTGCGCATTTCTAAAGAGACGTATAAATCTGTAAACCGCGCTTGCAATCAGCTATGCCATTGGTTAAGATAAATCTATTCTGAAGTGTTGGCTAGTAGATGTTTATTCCCTGAGCCGATAATGCTTTACCAGGATGTGGTACCTATTGCTTCATTGTGTATGCCTGCACCGCTTGCGGTGTATCAGGAAACCTGCAGAGGCAATGACGCATCCGCCCTGAACTTCACGGTTCATGGGTCACCATCTTACGGCGGCACTTCGGTTGTTATATTCGGTTAGTTGTCTCTCTATTTATATTCACTAGGTTTATTAATACCTATAAGTTTGTAAAAAGCTGATAACAACCACCAAAAAGCCCCTCTCGTCACTGACGTAAGGGGCTTTTTTATGTTCGATTTTTCACTAACTTTTATTCATCATTAGCAGATTTGGTAATCTTTTTGACATCTTTAGGTATATTTTTTGCCGTGCCGTCAACAGTTGTATGCTGCTTGAACACATCCCCAAACGGATTTTGTTGTTGTTGACCGAATGGGTTTTGACCATTAATACCGCCACCAGCGCCACCAAATGGATTTTGTCCACCCATACCACCTGCACCGCCGAACGGGTTTTGACCGCCGCCCATCTGTTTGGCCATCATCTCCATCATTTTTTGTTGGTTGTTCATGACGTAATTATTAGCAAAGTCTTTGAGCTTCTTTTGCACCGGCGGTAGTACCACCAATAACGCGAGCAAATCACTAAGCACACCTGGAATAAGTAGCAAAATGCCAGCCGCTGCCATGGCCACACTTTTAAGCATGGTTGATTCTTGTGGACGCATCGCTGGGTTCATCATGCCGCCCGCTTTCATTTGCTGAGCCATCGGATTTAGCGCTGCCATACCTTTACGAATAAAGGTGATACCGATGACAGCGGCGATAATGAACCACATGAATACCCACCAACCGCTCATAAACTGAGCAATTAAATACCACAGTAGCATCTCGATAATAAACCAAACGATGGCAATACCAACTATCTGACCCATAAAGTGTCGTCCTATAAAATAAAAACCAATAAATTGAGCGCCATGCAAATTAAGATGGCTAACATATGATGTATATGGGGATTGATTGCTATACTATCAAACTTAAGGCCTATTTTTAAGCCATTAAACAAAATGAAAGCAAGACGGAAGACTATGGCAATTATTATCGGGATTGACCCAGGCTCACGTATGACGGGTTATGGTATCGTGCAACAAACGGGCGATAAGCTGACGTATATTGATGCGGGTACTATTCGTACGGATACCAAAGAGATGCCTGAACGCCTAAAGCGTATTTTTAATGGCTTGACGCGTATTACTCAGCATCATTTAAAATATGCAGAAGAGCCTATCTATACGGCAATTGAACAAGTATTCATGGCAGAAAACCCAGACTCTGCGCTGAAACTTGGGCAAGCAAGAGGCGCAGCCATCGCCGCGATGGTGGCACTGGATTTGGAAGTATCAGAGTATACCGCACGCCAGATTAAACAGGCGGTTTGCGGTTATGGTGCCGCAGCCAAAGAACAAGTACAGGAGATGGTCTGCCGCATACTGTCTTTAGATGTCGTGCCACAACAAGATGCCGCTGATGGTCTTGCCTGCGCCATTTGTCATGCGCACTCAAGCCATTCAATGAACAAATTGCTCCTAAATAGCGCCATGCGTGGACGCGGGGCCTCTAAGAAAAAAGGACGCTGGCGTTTAACCGAAGAAGACTTAGGTAACTTACGATAAGATAAGAAGCCAAAATATAATAAAATAAAGAAAATCTCCATAAAAAAACACGCGATCAAATGATGCGTGTTTTTGGTTTAAACCAATGCTGTTAATAGTTTTTGAAAACCAGCATCTAAATAAAGCTGTTGACCAACTTACTCTACCACAGAACTTTCAATCACCGCATCCAATACATAGGCGTACGCTTCGGTTGACTCATTATCAGGATTTTCGATGTCATTGACTTGATAGCGTTGTAGGCGTAGTACTTCTTCGTGCATGCCGTCGTGCTGGTAGCCATCAATATCACCGTTGAATGCCGTCCACTCACCTTCGCTGGTTTTCAGGCCTTGATCATCATAAGTGACAGGCTTGACTTGCAGGCACATACTCGAATCACCATCGCCACAAGCCACTTTTTCACTATTCACGGCCCAAAATACGGTCTTGCCTTTACCACTGTACTTTGCTTGTGCCGTAAGCCTACCCGTCCAAACCAAAGTCATCGAATCATTGGTCACTTGCGTCAATAGTGGAGGCTCACCTGCAGACACAGACAGCTCACTATTACCTTGCATCAACGTATTCAACAGATTTTCTGCACTATCAAGATCGCCACAAGACATCTTGGTGCTCATACTGTCTTCGGTCGTCAGTGTCTGGGCTTGTAACTCGTAGCCAGCACTCATCGTATTGCAACCAACGCTATAACTTAAGGTATTTTGACCTTGATGTTGATTGAATAATAGCGTCACCTGGTCGTTAATATTCATTAGTGGTGCTAATGCTTGAGCGCTCGCATCCTTGGCAGTCAAGAGTGTCCAACGATAGCGAGCGAGGTTGGCAATCATTTGTTGTTCTGAGCTAAGTTCGGCGACCTTAGACGCGTCTACTGTCTCGTCAATATCAGACTCATTAATATCAGCGCCATTCTCAATCTCCGCTGCACTACCGATGACCTCTGCACTTTGCGTAGTGTCTGACGCCTCATTTTCGGCAGGTGGCGCGTTCTTCCGACACGCTCCCAATGTCAGGATTACTGCCAATACACTGGGCAATAACAGTAATTTTGTGGTGGGTTGTGTCTTCATACCTACCATATTACATCCCTCTTACTAAGCTTATAGTCAATCTTATATAAATTGGATACGCTGTCCGCCTTGCTTAGCCTACTAGCTGTAGTACTTTGGCTCGCTTTCCTTGTCTCCAAACTATATATTGATCGACTATATCTAATATCTACTTTTACTGTATTAACTTATAAAGATTTTTATCTTTATTTATATCGATAAAACTAATAGCAGCAATCCGGTACAATTTAACTACTATAACCTCGATCCTATTGTCTTATGTAATGAAACGTTTCGTTTTATTAATTGTTTTTTAAGTCCGCCTTCTAAATGGACATAGTAAGTCCAAAAAAAATAGGGATGATCAACAGATTTTGTTAACCATCCCTATTTGGACGTTCAGTACACAGCACAAAATATTTAGGGCTTTAGCAGATAAGGATTAAATGTTCACTATTCATTAGCTTCCGTAGGCTTCGCTTTTGCCATTTTTTTAATGCTAAAGCGCTCATGCATTCTCGCATAAAACTGCGCAAGGTTTTCGCCATGGGCAGTAGGATCTACTTTTAATGCTTTGCCAAAGTCCAAGCCTAGATATAGCACGATATCTGCAAAGCTCAGTTGATCCCCGACCAAATAGTCATGACCTTCTAGGCTGGTTTCAAAGTATGCCAAAGCTTTGACCGCACGAGCGATGGATGGTGCTACAAATTCAGGGACTTGCTCAACACGTTGTGCCTTTGATGGATGGCTGTGTTGAAAGGCCAACATCAAGTTATAAAGCACTTCAAACTCCGCAATACGGCGCATCGAACAGACTTGTGCACGCTGAACCACATCATTGCCCATCACTGAGCGCTCACCATAAACGCGGTCAAGGTATTCACAAACCGCCTGCGAATCATTGAGCACTGTGCCATCATCTAGGGTTAAAACTGGCACTGTCTGCATGGGATTTATCTTAGTAAAAGCCTCTGACATCTGTTCCTTGGCAGCAAAATCAATGTCGACCACATCGATATCATCCATATCATCGACATCGATACCTTTTGAGGCAAGTAATATAAGGGCTTTTCGAGGGTTGGGTGCAGTACGAGTTATATATAGTTTTTTCATGGTAAATTCCTTTTAAGTATTATTTCCGAAAAGAACGATAACGGTAAATTTTTATGACTATCGTTGTATCATCAAAGCGCAGAAGCTTGTTATTGCTCGCTTAGCACAGTGACTATTGGTTTTTATCATAGCAAAACCTTGTCGCTGCTTGTGATATGAATGGTAAAAAACCCCATAACAGTAAGTTATAGGGTTTTTATTTTTTAAGCAATTGCAAAAACGCTCACTTTATTTATTAGGTGCTGGCGTGGTGCGCAAATAAGGCTTAATTTCTGTATGACCTTTAGGATAATTGGCTGCGATGTCTTCATTCTTCACGCTTGGTGGAATGATAACATCATCGCCGTCCTTCCAATCGACCGGCGTAGCGACGTTATATTTATCAGACAACTGCATGGCGTCAATGACTCGTACAATCTCGTCAAAGTTACGACCACAGCTGGCTGGATAGGTTAAGGTCAAGCGTACCTTTTTGTTAGGGTCGATGATAAAGACACTTCTAACCGTCGCTGTATTATCCGCATTGGGGTGAATCATGTCATAAAGATTGGCTACTGTGCGCTCAGAGTCTGCAATGATAGGAAAGTTGACAGCAGTTCCTTGAGTCTCTTCAATATCGCTAACCCAGCCTTTGTGATCTTCTAAGCCATCAACTGATAAAGCGATCGCCTTTACATTGCGCTTTTGAAACTCGCCGCCTAATGCCGCAGTACGACCAAGCTCAGTGGTACATACTGGCGTATAGTCTGCAGGATGCGAAAAGAAAACGACCCAGCTGTCGCCTGCCCAATCGTAAAAATTGATATCGCCTTCTGTGGTTGTGGCGTCAAAATTCGGTGCGCTGTCACCTAAACGTAAATGTGCCATGCTTAATTCCTTAACTATCGTTAGTGATGAGCGCTAGTATCTAAAAGCTAATATTAAAAGGTTAGCATCTAAAGAAGGTCATGCGCTCTATTATTATCATTGACGTGTAGCGCTATAAAAATAACGGAGTACCCGTCAGGAAATCCTATTTCATCTTAACAAACTGGTTATGAATGTCTTGTGACGGATTGTAATGCGCTTATGCCATTTAGGTCTAAACGCATAAGCTCCGATGAAACCTGCATCTATACCACCATCCCAGAGTCCCATAAACAAAACTCGCCAAATTTACCACGTTTGCTGGTACCACCAGCCGCACGGCCAGTATCCGTCAATACCAACTCGCCTTCTTGCTCTATTAGATAGCCTGCGGCAAGGAGCTTATCGTTTAACTCTTGCGTCTTAAAGCCCAATTCTTTCGCCAGCTTCGCCGTCGTCAGCTTAGAATAATTAGGCGTTGCCGCTTCTGTAGCGTTACTGGCAACTGGATCTGTGCTTACCTTGCCAGCACTAGATAGCATACTGGACGTATTTCTCGACCCATTCTTAGAAGCTTTATTAGCGCCATTATTAGAGCCGTTGTTAAGGGCGCTCTTGTTATCGCTATCATGTACTTTTTCAAGGGACATGCGCACTTCATCACTGATACGAATAATGCGCTGCGCTTCCTCATAAGTATCAGCATATAATTTGGCATCTTCATTACGATAAATAAGCACCCCCATCTCATTATTATTCACTTGGCTAAACTCATAGAGATTGAGGCTGGTAATGATGCATTCATTTTCATTAAGGTAGCATTTGGCATGCAAGTTTTTGCAAAAGCTAGTACGAATAAAGGTCAGGTTTTTTAGCCAATTAATCTCTTCTGGATGTAAATCATTTTTGCCATAGACAATACGGATATCGATTTTGAGACGATTACGGTCTTCTAACAGCTCTTTAATACGCTCATTTAACTTTAAGTAGGGGCTAATAATAATCAATCTGTCAGACGCATTTTTAATCAATTCTTCTAGATGATACGTCGTCCCGCTGCTATTTAAAAATTTTGCCATGATTGCACCCTCACACCTTACGATTAAAATTTACACTTATACCATTCACAAAAACTTGAGTAGTAAGGAAAACGCGTGCAAGCACTACATTTAGTAGACTAAGCAAGTTTGACAAAACTAATCGTATTTTTTGGGTTTGGTATTATCCACAAAAAAGCCCATCCCTAGCGTACTAGAAATGGGCCAGCTTGCAAACTACTTTTGTTTAGTATTGTCTCAAATAAACGCTAGTAGCGCTAATCGCAATAAATTAAGCCGGTTTATAGCTGTCACGTAAGCTGACGATTTGATTAAAGACAGGCTGGTCACTGCTGTGCTCTTCGCTATCAGAGATAAAATAGCCTTCACGCTCAAACTGAAAGCGTGTGCCAGCATCCGCATTGACCAATGATGGCTCAACCACGGCATTTAGCTTGGTCAACGAGTTAGGATTCAATGCTTGATGCACGTCAGCGACGCTACTCGGATCTTCGACACTGAATAGCTGCTCGTATAAGCGCACGGTGGCTGGAACCCCTTGGCTGGCCGATACCCAATGAATCACACCTTTGACCTTACGACCTTCAGGGTTATTGCCTAGCGTTGCCGGATCAATCGTTGCTTTTAGCTCAACGACATTGCCTGCATCATCTAGCACATGCTCAGTCACGGCCAAGACATAGGTATTACGCAGACGGATTTCTGGCTTTTCGGGTGATAGGCGTTTATAGCCTGCTGGCGGCTCAATCTCGTAGTCGCCTTGATCGATATAAAGCGTCTCGGTAAACGGAATCTCACGTTCGCCCATATCGACATTAGGATGGTTCGGCTGAGTCAACCATAAGGTTTTTGCCTCAGCGTCAAAGCGCGCATTGACGCTGTCCGCTTTGAGCGTTTCCCACTGACTGACCGCATCGCTAAAGTTGGTTATCGTCACTTTTAATGGCTTAAGCACCGCCATACCGCGTGCCGTAGTATTGTCTAACGACTGACGAATACTAAACTCTAGCAGACGCATATCGGTCACACCATCCGCTTTGGAGATACCAACGCGATCACAGAAATCACGCAAGCCTTCAGGCGTATAGCCACGGCGACGCATACCAGCGACGGTTGGCATGCGCGGATCATCCCAGCCATCGACGATACCTTCATCGACCAATTGCTTGAGCTTACGCTTACTGGTCAACGTATGGTCGACATTGAGGCGTGAGAACTCATACTGATGCGGTGGTTGCTCGAAGCCGATTTTATTGACGATCCAATCATAAAACGGACGATGATCTTCAAACTCTAGCGTACATAACGAATGGGTAATGCCTTCTAGCGCATCTGACAACGGATGGGCAAAATCATACATAGGATAGATGCACCATTTATCACCGGTCTGATGATGTTCTTGATGCATCACACGATAGATAATGGGGTCGCGCATGTTCATATTGGCATCAGACATGTCAATTTTGGCACGCAATACCGCTTTGCCGTCTTCGAACTTACCGTGTTTCATGTCTTCGAACAACTTTAAGTTGTCTGCGACACTGGCATCACGCTGTGGTGACGGTTTGCCGGCTTCATTAAATGAGCCACGATTATCGCGGATTTGCTCTGGAGTTTGTAAGTCGACATACGCATCACCCTGCTCAATCAATTGTACCGCCCACGCATACAACTGGTCAAAGTAGCTAGAAGCATGTAGCGCCTCGCCTGCCCAGTCAAAGCCCAACCACTGCACATCGTTTTTGATATTGTCGATGTAATCTTGTTTTTCTGCGGTTGGATTGGTGTCGTCGTAGCGCAAATGACAGATGCCACCAAACTCTTTAGCGACGCCAAAGTTTAGACAGATAGATTTAACGTGACCCAAGTGCAAGTAGCCGTTTGGCTCAGGCGGAAAACGGGTTACAATCTGCTGGTATTTTTGCGCATTGACATCGTCACGAATGATATTACGAATAAAGTCGTTTTTTTGTTCATCTTTCTGTACATTGTTGTTTGAGTGCTCACTCATCGGGCATTGCTCCTAACGCAAATTGTCCATTCATGCCGCGTGCCATCACGCCCCATGAAAAATTAAACCAAGCTGTTAAGACTAACCAATAAAATCAAATAGTTAGCATTAAGGTATTAAAAATAAATGGTCAAAAACTCAGTTATTAAAATTGGGGTGTCAAAATTAACGTATTGACACTGGCGTTCAAAAACCATTAAAAAGGGAAAGTTGCGTTATTCTATCAGCTTTTGCAAATGCATTAACAGCCTGATACATGACAGACGACAAAAAAGCCGTTAGACTAACGCTAACTTTTAACCACCAACTTTTTATCCACCACTTAACAGCGTCATTTTAGGCGCTGCAATCAAAAAGGATTATCCCATGGTAGACATGCCACCAGTAGTAGAACTTGACACCAGTATGGGTGCGATCGTTATCGAACTCAACGAAGAAAAAGCACCAAAAACGGTAGAGAACTTTTTAAACTATGTAAAGTCTGGTCATTATGACGGCACGATTTTTCATCGCATTATTGATGGCTTTATGATTCAAGGCGGCGGAATGGACGCTGAAATGAATGAAAAAGCAACCAACGCACCCGTTGAAAACGAAGCGGACAATGGTCTAAAAAACGACAAAGGTACGATTGCGATGGCGCGTACGCAAGATCCGCATTCAGCAACCAGCCAGTTTTTCGTTAACGTCAAAGACAACGACTTCCTAAACCACTCTGGCAAAAACATGCAGGGTTGGGGCTATACGGTATTTGGTAAAGTAACCAGCGGTATGGATGTCATCGAAAAAATGCGCGGCGTACCAACGGGTCGTTTCGGCATGCATGCTGACGTACCAAAAGAGCCAGTCATTATCAATTCAGCGACTATTGTCTCTGAATAAGTTGTTTCTGAATAAGCAACTTGAACGAGTACATTTTTAATAATCTATAGTGAAACAAAGATGAATATAGTACAAGGAAGACAAGCGAAAATTGTACGACTAGTACAGTAAGCGAGTCTGACGCCATAATAGGTTTATATTTGGTTTACTACATTAGGACAAGGATAAATGCAAAGTTTTGACCACCTAATTACCACCCGCCCTCATAGCGTGCGGCAAGTATTGATTAGCGATTTGCATTTATCACCGGAAGAGCCTGCCTTAGTGCAGGCTTTTTTGGCGCTGCTCGATGATTGCCTTGCTCTGCCTGCGTTAAAACGTTTGTTTATCTTAGGCGATTGGTTTGAGGTTTGGCTGGGTGATGATGTTTATTTGTCCTTATCAGAAGACGAGCGTCAAACCCATTGGCTCACACCATTAATTGTCAAATTAAAAAAACTACGGATCGCAGGTTGCGAGATTTTAGTCATGCATGGTAATCGTGACTTTTTATTAGGGCAGCCATTTTGCAATTTATTTGGTGGCGAACTTATTTTTGAGCCTTACCCTGTAGCGGTTGGACAGCAGAATTATCGCTTAGAGCATGGCGACGCGCTATGTACTGATGATAAGAAATATCAGTTTTTTCGCAAAGTGATGCGTAACCCGTTAATCCAGTGGTATTTGCTGAATAAACCGCTAAAAAAACGCTTGGCTATCGCCGAGAACATGCGTAAAAAAAGTCAAAAAAATAACGCCAATAAAGCGGCGCATATTATGGACGTTAATGAGCAAGCAGTGGCAGCCGCAGTGAATAATCACGATGCGCTATTACACGGACATACTCATCGTCCAGATATTCATCAGACGGCTAATGACAAAATCCGTTACGTTCTTGGTGATTGGCGCTTGCTCGACGAAGACAAACGTCAACCCAAAGTCGTGGTGGTCGTTGGCGCAATTACGACAGAAGGTGAAGATTCAGCAAGCAACCATTCTAAAGGTAACAGTACTGAATTTGGCTTGTTTGAATTTAAATATTCAGTGTAGAGTTCGCCTCATCAAGTACCCTTCATTTAAAAGAAAAAGGGTCTGTTGCATAAGTAACAGACCCTTTTTTATAGCTTTTCACATTTCACATTCTGCGAACCGTTATTCTGCTCACCATTATCCTAAGGCATGAGTTTAAAGAAATGCTGACGATAATGTTTTAGCTCACGGATAGAATCGCGAATATCGTCTAAGGCTAAATGACTGCCACCTTTTTCAAAATTTCTGAGAATATCAGGACGCCAGCGAAAGCACAGCTCTTTAATCGATGAGACATCCAGGTTGCGATAGTGGAAAAATCGCTCAAGCTCTGGCATTTGACGCGCCATAAAGCGGCGATCTTGGCAGATTGAGTTACCACACATGGGCGACTTACCACTATCGACCCATTTATTAAGGAACTTAATGGTTTCAGCTTCTGCTTCTGCCAAGGTCACGGTACTACGGCGTACACGGTCAACCAAGCCTGATTGGCCATGTTGCTTGGTATTCCAGTCATCCATTTTATTTAACACTTGATCCGATACCTTGATCGCAAACACAGGCCCTTCGGCAAGGACATTGAGATCCTCATCCGTCACCACGGTAGCAATCTCGATGATTTCATCGTTGATGGTATCAAGTCCGGTCATTTCTAGGTCAATCCATACCAACCCTTTTTTACCTTGATTTTTGATTTTGATTTTATTGGGATGGTCGCCGGTAGTCATAAAATATCCTATGGTCAATAAAGTTTGAGACAGTTTTGCAGCTGAGACAATTTTGTAGCAATGTTACTTAAATAAATCATCAATAGCTGGCAATGTGCAAATGACATGGCGATGCGCCTATTAGCTCGTAACGCCTAAAAAAACTCAAACATTACAAAACCACTGTCTGGCGCAAGCGCTTTAGGCTGTATGTTAGCAAATTTTCACGCTACACTTAGCAATATTTTTTTAATAGGTCACACTCCCATGGCATTAATCCGGCAACGCAAGCTGACTAAACAACAGATTCGTCGCATCGACAAACAACAGCTGGACAGTCAAGACAGCATCGATGACAGTTTGATGGATGGCGTGGTCATGGCGCATTATGGTAAGCAATTAGAAGTACAAGTGACCAGCTTGCCCGCTGTCATTCCAGTGCAGCCGGAGGTTGCGCCTGACGACCCTGAGCCGTTTTGGCAGGAGCTGGGGCTAGGCGATATTTGGCGTTGTCACGTACGTACCAACTTGCCGATGTTGGCCGCTGGTGACCAAGTACGCTGGAACGCCGACCCTAACACTGGCTTTGGACGTATCGAATCCGTCAAACCGCGCACCTCGCTGGTTTCGCGTCCTGACCGTTATCATAAGCTCAAACCCGTCGCTGCCAATGTCGATATTCTCGCCATTGTATTTGCGCCGCTACCTGCTGCTGCACCGACCCTCATTGATCGCTATTTGGTCGTTTGTCATCATGCGGGTGTAAGACCTCTACTCGTCCTTAATAAAGCTGATTTACTGGCGCAAGAAAACGGCGTCGATACTAGTGAATTATTGGCGCAATATGCGGCGCTTGGTTATGAAAGTGTATTGACCTCTGTTGACTGCCCAGAAAATATTGCTGATAGCGATGAGCAAGAAGGGTTAGATGAGCTAAAGCGCTACATCGATAAAAAATTGGTGATTTTTGCGGGTCAGTCTGGTGTCGGTAAAAGCAGCTTAATCAATGCGCTATTACCAGCCTCTGGGCAAATCGTCAATATCATCTCGGAGAACTCAAAGCTTGGTCAACATACCACCACTACGAGCCGCTTGTTACCCTTCCAGCCCGAAGATTTAACCCAAGGCGGAATCGTTGATACCCCAGGTATTCGCGAATATGGCATTTGGCATTTGACGCCAGATGATATCATTTCAGGCTTTGTGGAGCTTGCGCCACTGGCAGGTGATTGCCAGTTCCGTGATTGTCGGCACACTCACAACAGCAAAGGCTGCGCGTTATGGCAAGCGGTCGCTGATGGCGTGGTATTACAGCGCCGCGTTGAGAACTTGGTCACGTTAAGAGAAGAAGCGGACACTAAGCCTTATTAAGCATTGTCTTACTCATACATTGTCTTATTAAGCGCTGAACCCTAGGTTGAGCATCACACGTTTACTATAGATGGCCTTATCGGTATAATAGCGCCTTGTTCGCAATCGTTAGGCTGTCTTCTCAGCTTAATAGAACACTTATTTTTGGAGGTATGTTTTGGATCGTGCGCTAGAATTTGTGGGCAACCACCCGTTTTTATTTGGCATATTGGCCGTACTTGCCGTACTGTTCTTTGCCATCGAAAACAAACGTAGCGGTAAGAAAATATCGCCCAATAGCCTTGGGATGATGGTGAACTCGCAAAACGCGCAGCTTATCGATATTCGCGCCAAAAAGAAGTTTGAGACCGGTTATATCCAAGGCAGCCGCAACATACCTTTTACTGACCTCAAAGACCGCATCGAAGAGATTCGTGCAATTGAGCAGCCAGTCATCATCATTTGCGATATGGGCGTGCAAGCAGGCGCAGCCATCCAAATGATTGGCAAAGACAGTGTTTACCGCTTAGAAGGCGGTGTGGGCGGTTGGCAAAGTGCTGGCATGCCATTGGTCGGTGTAAAAGATGCCAAGTCTAAAAATAAAGGCAAGGCAAAACCGAGCTTGCATAAGTAGTTTGCATAACTTGCTTAAAATTACTGAATTAAATAGCTTGTTTAGCCTACGCGCTCGTTCTCACTGCTAGTAGCGCAAAATTCGAAAAAAGACACTTCTTTATTGGGTGTCTTTTTTTGTGTGGCATTTATGCTACTGTCACAGCTTTTGGACTGGATTGGCTTGAATTTATCCTACCCATCCCCACTTTATAATGAGCATACGCAATTACATTTGCCATTTACTCGTTGGTGACGGATTATAATATTTTTTATAACATGAGTGTTTATAATAAAACTGTCGCCAAAAACCAATAAATAAGGATTTACCATGACTGTATCTGTTAAAGTTTATACCACCCCTATCTGCCCTTACTGCTCAAACGCCAAACAACTACTAAAATCTAAAGGCGTTGATTACGAAGAAGTCGGCATGCATGACATCAGCAGCGAAGAACGCCAAGCGCTAATGAAAAAAACCAATAACTACCGCACTGTGCCACAGATTTTCGTCGGTGACACTTTCGTCGGTGGGTTTGATGAGCTGAATCAAATGAATCAACAGGGCAAACTTGACGAGCTATTAGCAGGTTAATCTGCTAACTTTGCTGACGGTCTCTCTTTACCTGTGCTATCTTTACGTTGGTGAAAACCACCTGTGTCAGAATCGCAGGTGCAAATACCGCATGTATAACGTGCATAAAGAGAGACAATGGCAAATAAAAAATATTGGTAAAAAACATCGAGATCATATCGAAATAACTTCAAAATAACTTCGAAACATAGTCTCGATTTATATTACAATTATTGTTTGCCCACTCATTTGATTAACTTTTAGAGGAATTATCATGGCTGAAGAACAAGCACAACCACAATTGGCACTAGAGCGCATCTATGTCAAAGACATGTCACTTGAAGTACCAGGCGCAGGCGTATTCACCAAAGAGTGGAACCCTGAGCTTGATATCAATCTATCAAGCAATGCTGAAAAGCTAGACGACGATCATTATCAAGTGATTTTGACCGTTAGCGTTACTGCAAAAAATGCAGAAGAAGCGGCATTTATCGCTGAGGTGCATCAAGCGGGTATTTTCTTGCTAAAAGACATTCCAGAAGATCAAATCGGTCAAATCCTAGGTGCTTATTGCCCGAACGTTTTGTTCCCGTATGCTCGTGAAGTCATCAGTGACATCGTTACCCGTGGTAGCTTCCCACAGTTATTGCTAGCGCCTGTTAACTTTGATCAAGCCTATGCGCAAAGCCAACAGCAAGCGCAAATCGATGCTGAAGGTAACGCATAAGTTTTAGCTTGATGACGTATTGATATAGCAGTATCTAAAAGTCGTTTACTTATAATGAGTAAGCGGCTTTTTTATGTTTAAGATATAATTAGTTTTTAGTCATCACTTTATTAATTTTCTAAAGGTAAGACTGATTCTGCCGGACTGAGTGTCACTTTTAGGAATCGAGTGTAACCACTCTTTTTGAATACTATCATTCATATATATTAACGTTCCATTCGTAAGATGAAAAGACTCCGTAATATTTTCAAAATATTTGTGCTTAAAGAGCATATCTCGAGCCACCCCCAACGACAAAATAGCGACACCTGTTCCATCAGCTAACTGACTCGTATCGTCTGAATGAAAGCCCATCTTGCTACTACCATCTAGGTAATAATTTACTAAGCAATTATTCGGTAAATAACCAACTACCCCTGCTATGATCAAAGCTATCTCTTGAATAATCTTTGGCATTTTTTTCTCATCATAACTCATTCCTGAATAATGATAAGAAAGACCAAAGCTTTCTGTATACCTAGAAGTCATTTGCTTATTCCAAATTACGGTCTCTTTTAATATTAAAAAGACTTCAGATGCAAAGGATGGCTTTATGAGATCAGGATGAAATATGATATTTAGTGTTGGTTTATCCATGTCACATCTGTTCCATTAACAATAGCTTGACGATTTATATTTAACTATACACTGGTTATTTTATCTCGCGCTACGCAAATATTGACTAAAAGCTATGACTTTCAAATAAAAAAACCCCGACTATTCAAAGTCGAGGTCTCTTTTATATAAATAGACTACATATCGAGGATATTTTAGCCTTTTAGCGCAGACAAAATCTGCTGCTTCACATCATCAATGCCTTGAGTACCATCAAACTTATCATACTTAGGCGCATCAGCGCCTTTGCTGGCTTTGTCTTGATAGAAACCAACGAGCGCTGATGTCTGCTCATGATACGTCGCTAAGCGATCACGAATGGTCGACTCTTTGTCATCTTCACGCTGGATAAGCGCTTCGCCAGTCACGTCGTCGATACCCTCGACCTTTGGTGGATTGTGATCGACATGATAGACGCGACCTGAGCCTGGATGTTGGCGGCGACCAGATAGGCGCTTGACGATTTCGTCATCAGGGACACTGATTTCGATCACATGATCAATCGCGACGTCTGCATCAGCAAGCGCTTGCGCCTGTGGAATCGTACGCGGGAAACCGTCAAAAATACAACCATTGACACAATCAGGCTTAGCGATACGTTCTTTCACTAGGTTAATGATGAGATCGTCAGAAACCAAACCACCAGCATTCATAATGTCTTTGGCTTGTTTGCCAAGCTCACTACCTTCTTTGATTGCTGCACGCAGCATATCACCCGTTGAGATCTGCGGAATATCATATTCTTTAGAGATAAACTGGGCTTGGGTACCTTTACCGGCGCCTGGTGGACCTAGCAAAATAATACGCATCATTACACGATTCTCCTTAATAATTGGGATTTTGGGACAAATAAAACTCAGGGATTGGTTGATTGCAAAGCTACCTTACCTTGTGGCTTTACAAAGCTCAAGTATTTTCAGTATTACAGCGATAAGTTGCCATGACTTAGCTGTTCAAATAATGCTATTGCGCGCTGCTCGGATGGGCAACAGCGCTGGTATCAAAAGTAAAAAACATAGAAATAAAGATTAAGGAACCTGTTGATTAATGTCGACATTGACCTGATTTTGCTCAGCGCTAATCACCACAGGATTACCTGATAAATCGCCGGACTCGGCGACTGCATTACCGCTGTGACTAATACGGGCAATGACGGCCAGCTGTACCTTGTCCGCACGGGCAGATTTTAGTGTCCGTGTCGGCATCATGGCATCGAGATCGCTTAGACTGATATTAACCTCACCTTGCTTAATCACGCTAATTGGCAAACGCTTAGCAGCAAACGGCGGACCACCTTTGACATCGCGTATCGCTACAAACAAGACATCATCGGCTTTGACCAACGGTAACAAGCTAGTATTGATGGTTATTGTAACGTCAATACCTTCAGACGCTTGTTGTTGCTGAGCGCTCACATTGGCACTCAGCTCATCCAAGCTGGCCAGCGCTTGCGTATGATCCCCTGGCTTTGCTGAAATGCTAGCGCGCAGACGCGTAATCCAGCCTTGTGCTTGATCAAAGTTACTACTGCGTGCCTCACCCATTGCCATGAGCATTTGCGCGCCTTCATGCTGTGGATTTTTGGCCAGCACTCCTTCTAGAACGCGGCGGCTATTAGCATCTAATTGCCCTTTATTAGCAAAAAAGCTAATCTGCGCATAGGTCGTCGCAATCTCTTCATTATCGGGCGCTAAGCGATAGGCACGCGACAAAGCCTCTAGTGCAGAATCTGTCGCTTCTAGTGATAAGAACAGCTCGGACAAGCGCATCCAGCGATTATAATCATCAGCATGGCGATAGACGTTGGTCTGCATAGCGCTAATCAACTGTTGACCATCTTCGATGGCCCAAGCTGGCGGCTGGTCAATCCTACCTGCCAATAAATCATCAGCAACTTGACCGACTTTATCCTCGGCCGCCCACAGCTCAAATACAGGCGTGCGATCACCGACCATCAGATACGCCATCGCTGCCAACACTGGCACCCAGACTACAATGATTAACCGGCTTTTGATACCGGGCGCAATCATCGGCGTCACTACGCGCTGCGCATCTAAAAGCTGACGTTCAAGCTCAAGCTTTTGGGATTGATAATGACTATCATCAATCGTGCCAGCATCCTTATCAGTTTTTAGCTCTGCTAGACGAGCGCGAAAGACAGCGATATTAATATCGAGTAGCTGATTGTCCACGGGCTTATCTGTTGCGCGTGAGGCTCTTAACCACGGCATTATGGTGATAAAACCAAGAACTAAAGCGATAAGTAAGCTTAGGGCAATAAATAAGCCAACAGTAGAAAATAGGTTCATTTTTTGTCCTCGATGCTGGTGATGTCATGATCTGTTCTGTTGACGCTATCTTTGCTATCAGCACGTGATAACAGGCGATCAAGTTCAGCTTGTTCTGCTACCGTCAATGCAGCAGCGCCATTATTTACCGTCACGCCGCTTTGACCACTAGCAACACGCTGATGGCGCTTGCTTCGCCAAAACCAACCAACTATTAAAAGCACGAGTAATAATGGTGGAAAAAACCATAGTATCCACGTTGAGGGACGGACAGGCGGTTTATAACTGATGAAGTCGCCATAACGCTCCTGCATATAACTGCGAATCTCGGTATCACTCCGACCATCTTTGACCATATTGTAGGTTTTTTGCTTTAAATCTTGGGCAATAGGCGCATCAGAACCTGCAAGGTTTTGATTTTGGCATTTTGGACAACGAAACTCTTCAATGAGACCTCGATACTGAGCTTCTTGTTGTATAGAGTCAAAGTCGTAAACATCGATGGCGGCATAAGCGCTCATACTTATGCCCATGTTTATAGTTATACCAAGGCTTATACTTAGCAAACACGCAAATATGAAGCTAGCCAATGCTGTGGTCAGAGTTTTCATGTGCTTTGTCGGCATAGTCATTGTCTTCATAGTCATTATAGGCATCGTTATCATTTGCACGCCTCCTTGACCTGATTGGGGTCGGGACTGACATTGCGTTTATTGGCTTCGTTGAGTACCATGAGACAAGGCGTGATACGACTTTGCCAATTACTCTCATTAATCTCACCGATAATATGCTGACGAATAACCCCTTCACCATCGACCACGAAAGTCTCAGGTGCTCCCGTCAAACCTAAATCTAACGCAAACTGACCCGACAAATCCTGAATAGACATCGAGAAGGGATCGCCGCCGCGGTTAAGATATCCTAGCGCATCCCCGATGTCATCTTTGTAATTGACGCCAACCAAATTGACGCCGCGCTCTTCTAACTGCATTAAAAAAGGATGCTCGATAATACAAGTGGGACACCAAGAGCCCCAAATATTCATCAAAAACGGCCGATCAGGCAGATTGTCGTTGGTCATAATACGACTGGTATCTGACAATAACGGCAGCTCAAATGCAGGCACCGGACGCTCAAGAGCAGTATTGGTGACGATTTCAGTCGGCTGGCCCAAACGCATATAGAGCATAACCACAAAGCCTGCAAAAACGATGAGCGGAATCAGAAACCATATCTTTAGCTGCTTTTTATTGATGGTCTTATTAGCATTTTGGTTAGAGGTGTTGTTTGACGTACTCATACTAATTGTCCCCCATCTTTACTGCCGGTGCTTCCACATCTGCTACAGTCACAAAGCCTGCTGAATCCATCGCATTTTGGCTGACAGTCTTAGGCTTTTTGATGCGATAACGCTTGTCTAGCATACTTAGCAATCCACCTAGAGCCATGATAATAGCACCAAGCCATATCCAACGAATCAACGGCTTCACATAGATACGTACCGCCCATTGGTTGCTGTCTTCAGCAATTGGTTCGCCAAGTGCGACATAGACATCACGCATGAGACTGGCATCAATTGCCGCCTCAGTCATCGGCATCATACTCACCACGTAAGTACGCTTTTCAGGATACAAGGTAGTCACTGCGCGACCGTCTTTGGTCACCTCCACTTCCGCTTGCATACCATCGAAGTTACTGCCTCTGACTTCATGAAAATCCTTTACAGTAAAGTCATAACCTTGCACATGCACGCTATCATTTTCGCCCAATGCCACATCACGCTCGATGCTTAGGCTACTAGTGAAGGCGATGCCGATAACCGCTATCAACACACCAATATGTGCCGTTTGCTGACCCCAGTAGCTCAAACGCAATTGACCCAAGCCTTTAAAAAAGCTCGGTGCATTTTTGGTTTTGTCTTTAAAGTCGACGACCATCCAGAACAATACCCAAAAACTAACGGCCAAAGTGACACCAATATTGAGCATAGAAGACGGGTGGACAAAGTAAGCAATAATCGCTGCCAATACTAAGCTGCTAACAGCTATGACCATACCAACGCCAAGTAATGGGCGCTTGTCTTTTTTCCAGCGGATATTAGAGCCCATACCCATCGCAATCAATAACAACCACGTTAAGGGGACAAATAGCGCATTAAAGTAAGGAGGGCCTACCGATACTTGACCCAAATTAAAGGAATCAGCAATGATAGGATATAGCGTACCCAGCAAGACCACTAAGGTAGCAATCAGAATAATGACGTTATTGATGACTAAGAATGACTCACGCGAGATAAGCTGGTACTGACTCTCGACCGTCAAACGCCAACCGCGCACTGCGAACATCAACAGGCCGCCACCAATAATAACCCCTAAGATAGCTAAGATGACTAAGCCACGAGTTGGATCAGCGGCGAACGAATGCACCGAAGTGATAACGCCAGAGCGTACTAGGAACGTGCCAAGTAAGCTCAGCGCAAAGGCAAAAATCGCCAGCATAATCGTCCATGCCTTAAAGACACCACGCTTTTCAGTCACTGCCAACGAATGTAGTAATGCCAAACCGGCAAGCCATGGCATCAGTGACGCGTTCTCTACTGGATCCCAAAACCACCAACCGCCCCAGCCAAGCTCGTAATAGGCCCACCAAGAACCCAGCGCGATACCAATGGTTAAGAAACCCCAAGCAGCGAGTGCCCATGGACGCGACCAACGCGTCCAAACGGCATCCAAGCGCCCTTCCCATAATGCTGCCATACAAAACGCAAACGGCACGACCATGCCCACATAGCCCATATATAGCATCGGCGGATGAATAATCAGACCGAAATCTTGTAGAACAGGGTTCAGATCCGCGCCATCGACAGGCAGGTTTGGCAAAGTACGATCAAACGGCGACGAGGTAAAGATTAACATCGCCAGCATCATCATCTGTACGCCAGCCAATATCACCAATACCCGCGCACGCATCGACAGCGGCAGACCACGGCTAAAATATGACACCAAGGCACACCAAGTGGCCATGATGGTCATCCATAACAATAACGAACCTTCATGCCCGCCCCACGTTGCTGATAGCTTATAGTACCAAGGCAACAAGGTATTAGAATGCTGGGTGACGTAGACCAAGCTAAAGTCATTGTAATAAAAGCCGGCCATCAAAGCGCCAAATGAGGTAATCATGGCAGCAAACTGTGCCCATGCCAAACTTGGTGCCAAACGCTGCCAAGCAACGTGATCACGCATGATGCCAATAGTTGGCAACACCACTTGCAAAATCGCCAATATAAAGGCGGCCAGCAAGGCAAAATAACCCAATTCTGTGATTAACATATGGTCTAACCTTGTTTACCTTGGATACTATCTAAGAGTCGCCGATGGCATTTATTAGCCACTGGCGAACGCTATATAGTCCTTAATGCGGTCATAGTTTACGGTTACAAACAGAGGTTTTAATCGCTATAGAAGCCCATAAAACCCGCTACTATTATCGTGATGTACTAATACGATTTATTAATACAAAGAAGCTGTCTTACACTGGTTGTGCTTTTATTAAGTCTGTAAAAAAAGTTACTTACTGCCCTACTGCCCTACTGCATCGCTGGGAAAAACACCAACACCAGATGCAACCAACCTGCCAAAAACCCAGTCAGTCCACCCAAGACGATAAGCGTCATCTCATCTTCCCGAAACGCCGGACGTAATAAGTTCTGAAACTCATTTGGCGATAATGCGCGAATACGATCTCGGAACAGCCCAAATATCTTACTGGCACGGCTTTCATTCAACTCAGGATCACGTAGTGGCACCATGGTCGCGACGATGGATTTATCAATAATAGTATTTTTTAACTGCCCATACTCACGGCGACCCAGCCCTACTCTTAACGTCGTACTAATGACCGGCGATTCTAACACCTTATATAAGTGCGACTTCATGAGCTCACGCGTTTGTGCAGCACGGTCACCATACATCATCTCATTCATGATGTTCTCAAGCGTCACCAAATCTTTTACCACAATCTCAGCGAAAACCTCAGAGACTTCTTCTTGACGCTTCATAAAGCCGCCCTGAAAACGATACTGGCCAATATGCGGCAGCTGCGGCCTAATGAACGGGAAGCGACTTTGTAGCGCAAAAAACTTCACATACGGTATAAAGTGCGGCTCTATTGGATTAAACACCATCCAAATGGCGATCCAGTTGGTGAGAAACCCCCAAATAGCGGCAAAGAAAGGTACGGTCCAATGCTGCGGCACCACCAAAAAAATGAACATTTGCACAATACCGAAAACCAATCCAATCAGCGCACTGATATGCCAAATAAAGTTAATCTCTTTTTGGCCTACCTTCAAAAACATATCGACCATTAAGCGCCGATCGTTTTCCATGGTATTAACAATCATTTTACGCATATCGACCAAGTCTTCGACAT
Organism: Psychrobacter sp. TB67; assembly: GCF_000511065.1. NCBI lineage: Bacteria > Pseudomonadati > Pseudomonadota > Gammaproteobacteria > Moraxellales > Moraxellaceae > Psychrobacter > Psychrobacter sp. TB67. Next base: position 11,851 of record NZ_AYYA01000067.1, on the reverse strand, counting down.
GATAAGTCAAATCCGTCACCAGCGACTGCATGATACTGGGCAACTCTTTGTGTGCTTGGGCGTAGACGCGACGCTTTAAGGCATAGGGCAAGTTGCCCCAGAGGGCTGGCGAATGGTCGAGCATAATCTCATCAATCAGTGGCTCAAGGTTTTTATCCACGGTATCAGTGATAAAAACTGCCATTTGATCCGGCTCCATCGCCTTAAAAAACTCATCAAGCGAACCGAGCTTAGAGAGCGTTTGATCTACAATTACCCCAGATATCTTGCCCGCTTTTCGCGGCACGATACCTTGCCAGCCGATACCCGGTAGGCCAAAAAACGGAAAGTTCGGAATACGAATACCCCAAAACTTAACAGGATAAAACAGCATTTTGAGCGCCATCCACACGTGTATCCAAGTGACGAATGCCGTCACGGGTGGGATGGTTAGCATGGCAAAAAACTCTGGGTGCTCAGCTATCGTTTGCCACAATGAAGTTGCGTCCATGACTTTGGTTGTCCCTGACATGATGATTGTCGTTGCTAATAAAATATGCTTAGCAAATTAAGAACGCTCAAAAGACGTTCCCCCAAAATAACTACTAATAACCAACCGGTTCAAGACCCTGTTAATTCGTTCAAGGTACCTTTAATTGGTTTAAAATATTTTTAATTGATTTAATATTTTTGAATATAAGACAGATAAGTGCAAGTCCTATCAATGCAAGTAATACTCTATAATAGCCTGCGCGACTCTGACAGCGCGTCAATGCTATATAGAATTGACGATATAAAATAAATCGCCTGATTTTAGCATACTTGCTATTCATTAGCACACGTCGACCCTAGCCAAGTTGTGACTAGAGATGACAAGTTCTGTTGCCTCACTGGTATTGTGAAAGTAATCGTAAAAGAATCATCCTCATAATCGTAAATATCTCAAACCCATTTATCTCAATCACTCATGATGCCAACGATAAAATAAATCGCAGAGTACTGCGCCCTCGCATTTGTTCTGTTATAATTTGTGATTAATTTGCAGCGAAATTCAACACACCAGTCATTGCAAGTTAATGATTGCGCATAGCACTGTATCTGATTGAAATCATTAATCTTATCCTTTATATTCATCGCGCTTAGACTGACTATCCCACCGTTTTATCCCGCTTCTGATGTTTCGCCGACCGCCTGAGTACTGATTTTATATGAATAAACCGCTAGCTTCCGACACCGAACAGGTCAACCGTATTTTTGCGCACCGGATCATTATCTTTGGGCTACTAATATTTTTGGGTCTGAGTGGTTTGCTACTACGCTATGGTTATTTGCAAGTCTATGCTCATGATAAATATACGACACAGGCAGACAACAATCGCATTAAGCTGATATCTGCACCGCCAAGCCGTGGTTATATTTATGATCGTAATGGGGTGATACTGGCGGACAATCAGCCTGTATTTACGGCGATGCTCAGCCCTGATGAGGTCGAAAACCCAGAACGTACCTTAAATTTGCTCGCGCCCATCTTTGAGCTTACCGATAAAGACATCACGGATATTTTGGCACGTCTGAGCAAAAGTAAAAACGATCCAGTGACCATTAAAATCGATTTAACCGAAGCACAATTGGCGCAGTTCAGCGAGCGCAAGCCTTTCTTTCGCGGTGTTACTATCCAGAGCAAGTTGACACGCTCATACCCTTACGACGAGCTGTTCGCCCACGTCATTGGTTACGTCGGCCGTATCAACGACAAAGAAAGCAAGCGCATTGACAAAGATCGCTATGCGGGCACGGATCTCATTGGCAAAATCGGTATTGAAGATTTTTATGAAGATATTTTACTTGGACAACCGGGCTACCAATCGGTAGAGACAGACGCTCACGGCAATATTATTCGCCAACTAGACACCAAACCGCCGATTGCAGGTAATGATATTACCCTGAGCTTAGATTACGGTTTACAAACCGTCGCTCAGCAGCAGCTCGATGGTCGTCGCGGCGCTATTGTGGCGATAGACCCGCAAAACGGTGACGTACTGGCCTTTGTCAGTAATCCAAGCTATGACCCCAACCCTTTTATCTCTGGCATCTCGTTTAGAGACTATGGCTCACTACGGGACGATCTGGATCAGCCACTATATAATCGGGCATTACAGGGCACTTACCCGCCCGGCTCTACTATCAAGCCTTTTGAAGGTTTGGGCGGGATTCATTACGGTCTGCGTGATTGGGACACCACTATTTATGATCCTGGTTATTTCAGTCTGCCCGGAGATACCCACCGTTTTCGCGATTGGAAACGTGGTGGTCACGGCACAGTCGATCTCAAAAAGTCTATCGTGATGTCGGTTGATACCTACTATTATAAGCTGGCCTATGAGATGGGCATTCAGCGTCTGCATGATTGGATGGTACGTTTTGGCTTTGGCGAGGAGACTGGCATTGACCTGCCCAATGAAAAGTCAGGCATTATGCCATCGCCAAAATGGAAAAAAGACACGTACGATAAAGGCTGGCTACCGGGTGAGACGATCTCAGTCAGCATCGGTCAAGGGTATTTCTTAGCCACGCCGCTACAGATCGCCAATGCGACAGCGATGACTGCCAACAAGGGCTATCACATTACCCCGCATCTGCTGAAAAGCAGCGATGGGGCAGCAGAGGTCAAGGTCATCACCAAACCCGATGGCAAAATCGACTATAACGGCAAACCCTCTGATTGGCTACGCATGCATGATGCGATGGAAAGTGTGGTGAAAGGTGGCACGGGACGTGGTATCTATACGCCGCGCTATCGTATCGCGGGTAAGACTGGTACGGCACAGGTAAAATCCATCGCTCAAGGCAAACGTTATGATAAGTCTGCGATAGACAAGCGCCACTGGGATCATGCGTGGTTCAACGGTTTTGCGCCAGTAGAAGACCCACAAATCGCCCTTGCCGTGTTGGTCGAAAACGGTGGCGGCGGTAGTGCCGTGGCAGCACCTATTGGTCGCGCGCTATTTGACTATTGGGTATTACAACGCAAAAATGATCCTATCTTGCCACCAACAGCTGACCAACTAAAAGTCATCAAACGTCAAAAAGCCTTTGAAAAAGTCATGCGTGATGCCCTGCGCGACAAAGAAGCAGCGTTAGCAGAGCAGGCAGCCGCGCAAGCAGCACCCACGACAGCGAGCGAATAAAGACCCATAAAGAATAAGAACGGTGACCATGAAAAAATTAGCAACATCGCATAGCACTAAGCGTAAAACGTCTCATCAAGCAAAATCGTCGGCTGCCGGTCAGGTACGTATTATCGGTGGACAGTTTAAACGGCGCAGCGTCAGCTTCATCGATGCCGAAGGTTTACGTCCGACCCCTGATCGCCTGCGGGAGACCCTATTTAATTGGTTACTTGCTGATATTCATGGTGCATACGTGCTCGACAGCTGTGCCGGTAGTGGCGTCTTAGGCTTTGAGGCACTGTCTCGTGGTGCGGCACACTGCACCTTTATCGAGATGAATCGAGCACAAAGCGACATGCTGCAGCAAAGCGCTGAGCAGTTGCGCCTCGACGCTGATACCTATCAGATTATCAATGGCACCGCAGAGCAAGTATTGATGCAAAGTCACCTTGTCTCGCGCCCTTTTGATATTGTCTTTATCGATCCGCCCTATGCTGAAGATTTGTGGCAGCCGATTTTAACGACGCTTATCAGCCAGTCGCTCATTAGCCCCACGACCCTTATTTATTTAGAGGCCGATAAAGACTTAGCAGCACAATTGAATCAGCTAGCGAATATATTCAATGAAACATCAATGATACAAGCGCCAATCAGCTTTGATTGCCTCAAACAAACCAAAGTGGGACAAGTTGTCGCTGGACTTTATCAGCTATCATCGTCATAATTGTTTGGTTAATAAAAACGATTAACAAACGTTACAAATGTTTAGAACCGCTAAAAAACTGGCCAACGCTGCAGTTTAATGTATATAAGGCGAAAATAAACCCCAATGCAGCTTGCAAGCGTAGGCGCTACTGCTTATAATGTGCAGTCTGTTTTTTGAGAGCCCCGTTCCCAGCTAAACTCTCAACGAATTCTAATTTTAAGGTTTTATCATGAAAACACTTAGTGCAAAACCAGCTGAAGTGACCCATGACTGGTATGTCGTAGATGCTGACGGCAAAACCCTTGGTCGCTTAGCCACTCAAATCGCTACTCGCTTACGTGGCAAGCATAAGCCGTCTTTTACGCCGCACGTTGACACTGGTGACTTTATTGTTGTCATCAATGCTGACAAAATCACGGTAACGGGTAAAAAAGCGCAAGATAAAAAATACTATCGTCACAGTGGCTATCCAGGTGGTATCAAAGAAACCAACTTCAGTAAACTGCTTGCACATAAGCCTGAAGATGTTCTACACAAAGCGGTTAAGGGTATGCTTCCAAAAGGTCCTCTTGGCTATGCGATGATCAAGAAGCTGAAACTATATGCGGGTACTGAACATCCACATGAAGCACAGCAACCTAAAGCACTAGACATCTAAGGATACACTTATGGAACGCAATTACGGAACTGGTCGCCGCAAAACTTCTACTGCTCGTGTCTTTTTAGCTAAAGGTACTGGTAGCATTGTTGTTAACGGCAAGCCACTTGATGAATATTTCAGCCGCGAAACCTCACGCATGGTTGTTCGTCAGCCTCTAGAATTACTTGACTCACCTACTGCTTATGATCTTTTCATTACGGTTAAAGGCGGCGGTATCAGTGGTCAAGCGGGCGCTATTCGCCACGGCATCACGCGTGCATTGATCGAGCTTGACGAAGCCAACAAACCTGCTCTAAAAGCAGCTGGTTTTGTGACTCGTGATTCACGTCAAGTTGAACGTAAGAAATTGGGCCTACGTAAAGCACGTAAACGTCCACAATTCTCGAAACGTTAATCAAAACTACTTCTTTGCTTTTTGTGGTTATCGTCTTTTTCTCAGAGTCGATTTAACCGTATTAAGCAAAAGAATAGATTTGCAAAACCCCATAAGCTGGTCACAGCTTATGGGGTTTTTTTATGCCCACTCATCTCTTTATTGACAAGCGATGTATGGCGTAAGCGGTTGCGTTGCACACCGCTCTTATTGCCGCACTTTGCGAAAATGTTGCTTGCAAAGCGCCTAACGCTACCCCATCATATTACCTATCTATTTATGATACGCCGTTATTTATAGCGCAGAAGGATATTATGAAAGCGCCCGAACAATACGATCCAAGCAAGTCATCAAAGACCGATATGCCAGCGCCAACTGCCGCGCAGCATGGGAAAGCAGCGAAGTCACCCGCTATTCCTATCGGCACGCCAACGATTACTCAAACCCATAAACGTACGGCACAAGCAGATAAAAAGCCTTTTCAATGGCAGTTTTTATTGCCTAAATATTGGGCGATTTGGCTACTACTGGTTATTTTTCTACCGATGATTTATCTGCCACTACGTTGGCAGTTTTGGCTTGGGCGTAAAGTAGGTATTTTAACCTATAAAGTAGCAGGATCGCGGCGACGTGATACGCTGATTAACTTAAGGCTGGCCTTTCCAGAGAAGCCAGAAGTCGAACGTGAGCTGATGGCTAAGCAAGTCTTTGTCAACCAAGGTATTGGTGTGTTCGAAACCTTATGTGCATGGTTCCGACCAAATGTCTTTACCCGCACCGTTTCTATCTCTGGATTACAGCATCTCGTTAATGCCCAAAACGAAGGTCGTCCAGTCATTCTACTAGGCGCTCACTATACCATGCTCGATTTGGGCGGCTTACTTTGTGCACAATTTTTCCCTGTAGACTGTATGTATCGCACGCAGAATAATCCATTACTTGATTGGTTTATTTATAATGGCCGCACCAATATATTCGGTACACAGATTTCTAGTCGAGACATGCGCAGTTTGGTCAACTCTATCAAAGCCGGACATGTTATCTGGTACTCTCCTGACCAAGATTATGGTCTTAAGCAAGGAGTAATGGCACCATTTTTTGGTGTGCCAGCAGCGACTATCACCGCTTCAAGACGCATGGCAAAGCTAGGTAGCAAAGACAAGCCACCTGCGGTCATGGCATTGCATACCTATCGGCAGACGCCTGATAATCTGCCGAGTGGCAAACGCCCGCATTATCATTTAACCATTACCCCAGCATTAGATCATTATCCCAGTAACGACGAGGTTGGTGATGCTAGCCGTGTCAATGAAATCTTAGAAGGGTTGATTCGTATTGATCCGACTCAGTGGATGTGGTTCCATCGCCGCTTCAAAAATGGGCCTGATGGTCGGACTGGTATTTATAAGTAGACTCCTATTCTTAAGAAAATTGCTGGGAAAATTTGCTATACTTTGCAGCTAATATTTTATCTTGTCATCAATACATAAATAACCACATAAATAGCGTTTCAATAACCACGCAATTATAATAATTCGATAAATAAAACCTTTATAAATAAATAACGGATTTTCCATGAATAATAACCGCACTTCTGATAATCAAACTTCTGACAGCCAAATCTCTGATAACTCGACACAAGCCAAACGCATTTTAACTGGCATTACCACTTCAGGCATTCCACACTTAGGCAACTATGTAGGCGCCATTCGCCCAGCGATTCAATCTATTCAGAACAGTAATGATGAAGCTTTTTTCTTTTTAGCCGATTATCATGGCATTATTAAATGCCATGACCCTGCTATTATTCATGAGTCTACTAAAGCGATTGCTGCAACTTGGATTGCCTGCGGTCTTGACCCTGAGCGTGTGACCTTTTATCGTCAATCAGATGTTCCCGAAATACCAGAATTGGCTTGGGTTTTAAATTGTTCATGTGCCAAGGGTTTAATGAATCGTGCTCATGCTTACAAAGCATCGGTAGATGCCAACATGAATAAAGAAGATGTTGATCCCGACCAAGGTATCACGATGGGTCTGTTTGGCTATCCGGTATTAATGGCTGCGGATATCTTAATGTTTAATGCTACTCACGTACCAGTAGGACGTGATCAAATTCAACATATTGAAATGGCGCGTGATATTGCGGGTACTTTTAATCATAAATATAAGCCGCTATTTACGCTACCCTCTGCGGTGGTCGATGATGAGATGCCGCTATTGACGGGTCTTGATGGACGTAAGATGAGTAAGAGCTATGGCAATACTATTCCGCTATTTGGTGAGCTAAATCCACAAGTTAGCGCTGAAAAGCAGATGCATAAAGCGATCATGAAAATTGTGACCAACTCACAATTGCCAGAAGAGCCAAAAGATCCTGACGATTCTGCTATTTTTGAGATTTATAAAGCCTTTGCCACACCTGCAGAAATTGCTGATATGCGTACGCAATTCGCTGCAGGTATAGGTTGGGGTGATGCCAAGCAAGCGCTGTTTGATAAAATCAACGATGAAATTGCGCCATTCCGCGCACGCTATGAAGAACTGATGGCTAATCCAAAAGAGTTGGAGGAAATCTTGCAAATGGGCGCTGCTAAAGCCCGTCGTCACAGCCAAAAACAGTTGGATAAAACGCGCCGTGCGATTGGTATCCGTCCGCTTGCTAAACTTAAATAAATTATCATTGATTACGATACTAGACTACCGACATGCAGAGTGAACGATTAATTGAGTCTAGCGTAGAAATTCATGATATGTCACTGCGTATCTATCAAACGCCAGTGCAGCATCTGCCAGAAGATCTCTATGTGCCGCCGCAAGCATTTGCCATTTGGCTCGAGCAATTTGCTGGGCCCTTAGATTTTTTGTTATATTTAGTCAAAAAAAATAACGTTGATCTGACCCAAATGCCAATATTGCCCATCACTGAGCAGTATTTGGCTTATATTAGTGAGTTGGACACCGAGCATTTTGAATTGGCCGGTGACTATCTTCTAATGGCGTCGACATTAATTGCAATCAAAACGGAGCTTTTGTTACCAAAGCCAGAAACCCCTACCGATGAGCGCGATCCAAAGGCTGAACTGATTGAGCGCCTTGAGGAATACGCCCAAATCAAAGCCGCCAGTCAGCGTTTGGACAGTCTTGTGCGTCTTGAACGCGATGTGTTTTTGGCGATGGCTAGTATGCCCAGTCAAGATATTATGAATGCCGAGCTGCCCAATTACTCGCCAAATCTGTTGATTGATAGCTTATTTAAAATGCAGTTACAGCCCGACTATCAGATGCATACCATTAAAGTCGATGCCGTTCCTCTTGCTGACCGTATCGCCAGTATTAGCCGTCAATTAAGTATGAATGGCGCGCGCTCGTTTTATGGGCTATTAGATAAAACTCAAGGCAAGATAGGTGTGGTGGTTAGCTTCGTTGCCGTGCTCGAGCTGATGAAACGCCAGCTAGTTGGTGTTATAAACGCTGATTTAGAGAGTCACCCTAACGATACTGCTACTGGTAATGAATCTGCTGAAGACAGCCACCTAGGGTCATTAACGTTACAGTGGTTGGCTTAATGGTTTTTAATAGAGAATATGTAAAATGACAGATACGCAGCATCTACATTTAGCAGAGATGAGCAAACATATTGAAGTGCTGCTGCATGCATCCGAAGCACCACTCACCGCTCATGATTTAAAGAAGCACTTGTCTGTGTCTAGCAAAGATCTCAAACAAGCTTTGGCATTATTACAGCAGCGCTTGGATACGGGTGTACTAAGCTTGCATGAGACGGCCAGTGGTTATCGCCTACAAATTGCGGATAGCTACAGTGGCTTGATTCAGCGTGTATTCCCGCAGCGTCAAGAGCGCCTTAGCCAAGCCTTACTTGAGACACTGAGTGTGATTGCTTATAAGCAGCCAGTGACCCGCAGTGACATCGAGCACGTGCGCGGTGTCACGCTATCGAGTAATATATTGCGTCAGCTGTTCGATAAAGGCTGGATTGAAGAGAAGGGTTATAAGGAAACCTTGGGTCGACCAGCATTGCTACATACCACGCCACAATTCTTAGATGCCTTTGGATTGAATCATTTAGATGAGTTACCACCGATGCCAGATATGGCAGCCATTAAAGCGCTCTCTTAGCCTCAAAGTACGCTCTTAAACAGCTTGCAATGAGAACTGTATACTATTTTTAAGACCATAAAAAAGGACAAACCTAATAGGCTTGTCCTTTTTTTGAAGCAAATTTTTAAACCAGTTTTTCTAAATCACTACAGTTAGATTAACAGTACTGATTGTTAATTATTGGTTAATAATATCAACGCCCTTTGGCGGGGTAAATTTAAACTGGCTGCTGCTGATGCTCGGGTTCAGTTTGATGCCACTAAACTTGATAGAGGTCGTTTGACCTAAGGTATCATTTAGCACCATCATGACTGGCTTACCACCACTAAAGCTCATTGATAAACTCTTAAAGCTGGCACTATCCGACTTTGGATAAAGCACATAGTAGTTTTTATTATCATACGGCTGGGTGATTTTAAAGTTTTTATCGATTTTGCTTGGATCACCTGATAATAAGAGTGCTGGGGTATTACCCACTTGGCTATCGACGTTTTGCTTAGTCGCTTGCTCTAAATCTTTGTCATAAACCCACATCGATCTGCCATTAGCAATGATTAGCTGCTGTGAAGGTGACTTTGTTTCCCAGCGAAAGTTGTTTGGACGCTGCACACTCATAGAGCCAGAAAACGTGCCACTATTAGCGCCTTTGGTTGTTTGGCTAAAGTTAGCCGTCATACTCTTGGTATTGGCTAACAGTGTATTTAAACGCTTAGCAGCCGTCAAGTTATCCGCAGGGGCAGCCGTCGCTGATTGTGTGAGTGCCATCATCGGCGCTGCGACACCAAGTGAGGTCATCAACACACCTGCTAAAGCACCGCTCCTCATTTTTTGTTTTAGGCTCGTGGTTTGTTTATTTAGTAAAGTCATTATTAATCCTCTCTCAAAATGCGTAATCGCTAAAAAATAAATGTTGTTATTAAAATTTTTGTTTTCAATACTGTTTAATAGCCTAGATAAAACCAGCCTTATTAAGCAATGCGCACAGTGTGCCAGTTTTTTCATTACGCGCCTAGTCATGATTTGCAATCATTACTACGCCTGCCATACGCGCTTGTAACCACCTCTGTTACACACTATATCAAGATATTTATATAAAACCTTATAGGGTCGATTGGTTCACAAGCTTAGACTTGCTCTGGCTTACAGACATAAAAAATCCTCTACTACCAAACGGTAATAGAGGATTTTTTAGTCATCAGATTGTTTTACTCGAAAAGAATAAAACAACCTAGATGGGCAATTATGCGCTTTCAACCATAACATAACGACGGTTGAATTTACCTTTGGTCGCAAACTTTACCACACCGTCATTCAGTGCAAATAAAGTATGGTCACGACCCATGCCAACGCCTTCGCCTGCGTGGAATTCTGTACCACGTTGACGAACGATGATGTTACCGGCAACGATGGCTTGACCGCCAAAGATTTTTACGCCGAGCATTTTTGGGTTTGAATCACGACCGTTACGGCTTGAACCGGCAGCTTTTTTATGTGCCATGAGAAAATCTCCTTGTTAATGTGACTTATCGCTAATGCGACAACTCTTAAGCATTTAGTGCGCTATTTAGCAGTAATTGCTAAGTGGATAATTAGGCATTAATCGCTTTGATTTTTAACAAGGTGTACCATTGGCGGTGACCTTGCTCTTTGTGATAATGCTTACGACGGTTGTGCTTGATGATACGGATTTTTTCGCCGCGACCATGTTCAACCACTTCTACTTCTACGCTAGCACCTTCAACGATAGGCTGACCGATTTTGACAGTTTCACCGTCAACAACCATCAACACATCTTCAAATTTGATTGTTTCGCCTTTTTCTGCTTTTAGTAATTCAACTTTTAAAAGCTCATCGACGACTACACGGTGCTGTTTACCACCAGTTTTGATTACTGCGTACATTGTCTGACTCCGTTTAACCCGTGTGCCGTGGATGATATTATACCAACGCTTTTACGACGAACACGACAGGGAAAAATTAAAGGCAAGATTTTACGGCTTTTTGCTCATAAAAGCAAGCCGCGCCTCTTGTTTTTGTAAGGTGATTACACTAAACCAGCGCTAATACTACTACATCTATTAATATAGAGGGAATGGCAGTGTGACTGATGGTTAAGTCGATCGAATCTGCCACTCAAGCAAAATGCTTACTAATAGTAATAAATACTGACTTACATCTAACAGCGGCCATTATAACGCATATAATCAGTTGCTTACAGTCTTTTATCAATCGCTTTTGCTTAAGCAGCCATTGTTGATAATGCCCCATAAAACTATTTATAATTCTTTTTTGTTTTTATCATTTTTATTTGGTACTTAGATTAACACATGAAGTGCAATACCAAATGTGAGGTGAAAAAAAGACCTAGATGCGCTAGCATCAAAGTCTTTATCCACCGACCAAAGTGAGATTGCAACCATGAACTATACGCATCTAAGCCTAGGGGAACGATACCAGATTTATGCCCTTATAGGGGCAGAACATAGTATTAATTTTATAGCGCGGGCGTTAAACAGAAGTCCCAGTACCATATTAAGAGAAATCAGACGCAATAAAAGCCTGCGCGGTTATCGAGTCAATAACGCTCATAAGAAAGCTTGTGCAAGACGATCAAACAATGCGCTCAGCATCATCGCTGACGTATGGGACTGGGTCACAGACAAGCTTAAAGAGAACTGGAGTCCCCAGCAAATAGCAGGTGTTCATGGTGGACTCAGTCATATGAGCATTTATCGCTATATATGGACAAACAAGCGTAAGGGCGGCAGGTTATGGCAGTGTCTCAGACGTAAAGCCAAGCCTTATCGGCAGCGTTTAACTGCTGAGACTCGTGGTCGTAT
>NZ_AYYA01000066.1:0-63191 GCF_000511065.1 Psychrobacter sp. TB67 | reverse complement strand
ATGATAGGCGCGGAAAGATAGCGAACCGCTGTGATATCAATGACCGTCCCAGTATCATTGAAGCGCGCAGTCGTATGGGCGATTATGAAGGGGATACGGTGGTTGGTCGTGGACATCAAGGTGTGCTTGTCACTCTAGTGGATAGAACAACTCGAGAGACTAAGATCAAAGCGCTACCCAATCGCAAGGCAGTAGCCGTCACACAAGCTTGTATTGGCATGCTAAAAGGTGAACAGGCGTTAAGTATCACCTTTGATAACGGTAAAGAGTTTGCTGACCATGAAACGATGGCAACAGCGTTGAAGGCTGATATTTATTTTGCTCAGCCTTATCATTCTTGGGAGCGTGGAACGAATGAGAATACCAATGGGTTAATTCGTCAGTTTCTACCGAAGTCAATGCGTCTGGATAACCTATGCATGCACTTAGTTCAGTCGATTGAAGACAGTTTAAATAATCGACCTAGAAAGGTGCTAGGGTTTAGAACACCTCTTGAGGTAAAATCTAGCTTCGGGTGCGTTGCACTTCAATGTTGAATCCAAGAAATATAAACAGGAGCTATGTTAATGCAATTATTAAATCAAGCGGTCGTGACCGAACATCTTAATATGCAAGCTGCGATTGAAGCGATTGAAACCTTGTTAACTCAGCAAGCAGCACACCCTAATTGGGTTAAAGCACCTGAACGTTTGGTTATCGAGACGTTTAGTGAAGATAAGCTTCACAGTTCAGGCTCGCATTTATCGATGCCAGCCACGATTTATGATGGTGAAAAAGAGTATACCGCTGTCAAGCTCGTCACAATTTGCCCTGATAACCCTAGTCGTGATATGCCAACGACCACCGCTATTATTACCGTCTCTAATAATGATACGGGTGAAATATTAGCGATTATGGATGGTATCTATATCACGCAGGTGCGCACGGCCGCCTTATCAGGTATCGCTACTAAGTATATGACAAAGTCTGACTGCCAAAGTGTAGCTGTCGTTGGCTGCGGCGGCATGGCTTACGAGCAACTGCATGCCGTACTGACAGTGCGCCCCGATATTAAAACGGTCTATTTATGGAACAGAAACCACGAAGGAGCCGAGCAATTTAAGATAAAATTTGCTCGTGATTATGCGCAGTGGGATGTTGACATTCAGGTTTGCAACGAAATCAGTGAGGCTGTCTGTCATGCGGATATCATTAACGTAGCGACCCGTGCAACCGAAGGTTTATTTAGTATCGATCAAATAAAATCTGATGCGCATATCAACGCGGTTGGTGCTTATCAACCTTCAATGAAAGAAATCAGCAATGATGTCATAGCTGGCAGCAGTATGGTTGTCGTTGATGACTTGGCCGGCAGTCGCCATGAGGCTGGCGATTTGATTCAAGCGCATGCTGCTTCTGATTGCGTATGGACTTGGGATGACCTTAGTGGCAATTTGCAAGCGCTGGTAACGAGCGAGCTAAAAGAAGAGACGACTCAGTCTAAAAAAGGCATCACGTTATTTAAATCGGTGGGCGCGGCTAGTTTCGATGCGGCAGTCGCTTTATATGTCGCTAAGCAAGCTGCAAAACAGAACCTCGGCTCATCAGTTGATTGGTGATACGTTTTATAATAGACCAATCAGGGTGTGTCTTCGCTTCAATTTATAGTCATTTAAATGTGATAAAAACGATTAAACGTTGCTAAACGGCGTCAAATAGCTGGTTGATATTTCAATAGTATCTACACTATTTTTCTTGTTTAAAGGTAATTTATCGCATGTTTATCACCATTTTTAAAATGAAGTCATCTTTCGTAAAAGCGCTATATATTTATTAGCAATAAAAAAGCCCTCTTTTCAAATAAGAAAAGAGGGCTTTTGACATTAGCCTTAGTTATCTCTATCGCGCTTATCTTCACGGCGCTGTTTGCGTTTTGGGCTGGTACGATACGTTAAATATCCACCAACAACCATAACGGCGATAAATGCTGCGATGTACAAAAATATTGATGAACCAATAAAAGCAGAGGGTTCCATGACCATAATCTCATTAAAAGTTATCAATAATTATGCAAGTGCCGCTGCCGATTGTAAAGTAAACAAGTTTAGCTCAGGTGTAAGTTCAAGTGAACGCAAACGCGCTGCTTGATTATGAACGTTGGCCGTTACAATCAACTCATCTGGCTCATATTGGGCCAGAAAATTAGCCAGTTTGGGCTTGACCGTTTCAACAGAGCCGATGAACGAGATCGATAGCGCGTTGTCTACCATCATCTTCTCTGCTTGACTCCAAATACTATCCATATCGTGGGTTGGTTTTGGCATTTGCCCTGTTTCACCTCGGCGTAAACGCACAAAGCTCTGCTGTGCTGAGGTAAAGTGATAATGGGCAGTTGCATCGTCATCAGCCAGTAGTAAGTTCGCTGCCACCATCACATAAGGCTTGTCTAAATAGGCTGACGGCTTGAACTGCTCGCGGTAAGTTGTGATAGCTTGACTGAGCATTTGCGGCGCAAAATGCGAGGCGAACACGTAAGGCAGTCCTAAATGTGCGGCCAAGGTCGCTCCAAAAAGTGAAGATCCGAGTATCCAGATAGGAATGTTTGATTTGGCGCCAGGGAATGCTTGCACAGGACTGTTGTCAGTTGAATTTCCTAAGAAGTACATTAATTCTTGCACGTCTTGCGGGAAGCGTTCAGCGTCGCTCATCTGCCGACGTAGCGCCTGAAAAGTCGCCCCATCTGTACCAGGAGCGCGGCCTAAGCCTAAGTCAATACGGTCGCCATATAACGCTTGTAATGTGCCGAATTGCTCAGCGATCACGAGCGGTGCATGGTTAGGAAGCATCACGCCGCCTGCGCCAATACGTATTCGCTTGGTTTGACTACCAATATGCGCTAGCAGCACCGAGGTTGCTGCACTCGCAATACCGGGCATATTGTGATGTTCTGCCATCCAATAACGGTTTAAGCCGACTTTTTCTGCAAGCTGTGCGGTCTCAACCGTCTGGGCGATACCTTCAGCAATGGTATGACCTTCAGGAACGGGGGCTAAGTCTAAAAAGGATAAAGGAATTGTGTTACTCATAGATCACCTGTGTTTCTAACGCCGCTTTTTAACGACATTATTATATTTGTATTTGAGGGTGGTAAGGATAAACGGCAGCAGTGCTTATTTGTGAATGTGCAACAAGTTGTGAATGTTCAACAAACTCTAAATAAATAGTGGCTTTTCATGTCGAAACAATATTGAAAGTACAACAAGGCCAGTTCATCGTTGCTAGTGGTGTAAGGTTGCGATGTGCTACCCGTTTAATAGTTATTATGATGGGGCAGTTGCGGGCAATATCAAGGTCAAAAGTTAGAACGATAACAAATCTTAATAATCTAATAGCGTGTACAGATTAGAATATTTAGCCGCTTTTAGTCCATTTAGTCGTGTTGGTTCTTATTGAAGGCACGTCTTTTTAGGCATAAAAATTAACGGCATCGCTATCTATTGATAACGATGCCGTCAGTCTGTACTGTCTGATATTTATTAAAATGTTTACAGCGAGGGTAAAAACAATGATTAAGCAGATAGCCTATTCTGGATTAAATTGCTTTTGGCATAATTCCATAAAAGCGCGCCCGTATTGGCGGATTTCTGCATCATCCCGTACCGCCATCCAACTGGTAAAGCGCCCGAAATGATCCACCGGAATCGCCGTTAAGTTCTGATAATGGCTTGGCTCAAAAGCCATCTCGGCTATAATACCAATGCCTAAACCAAGACCAACATAAGTGCTAATTACATCAGCATCGAGCGCTGCTAAAACAATATCTGGCTCAAGACCTGCATCCGTAAAGGTTTTATCAATCGCACCGCGTCCGGTAAAACCACCATGATAGGTAACAATTGGATAGCTGGCGAGGGTCGGCAAATCAATAGACTCGTGACTGGCAAGCTCATGATCGCTTGGCACAATAACGCGATGCGTCCAGTCATAATAGCGATAACAGCGCAGATAGTTATTATGGAGCAACGACTCGGTTGCAATACCGATGTCAGCTTGCCCGCGTATCACCATCTGGGCGATGGTCTCAGGATCAGCCTGTTGCAAGATTAAATTCACTTTAGGAAAACGTTCTTTAAATTCTTTGACCACTTGCGGCAATACATAACGTGCCTGCGTATGAGTAGTGGCAATGGTTAAGGTACCGACATTGGGGTTGTTAAAGTCGAGGCTTAGATTCTCAATCGTACGGATTTCAGCAAAGATAGACTCGATATGCGGCATGAGCGCTGTGCCCATGGTCGTCAGACCGGTCAAACGCTTGCCTTGACGCACGAATACTTCAGTTTTTAGTTGGTTTTCAAGCGCTGCGATATGCTTGGATAAGCTTGATTGACTGGTGTGCAGTACTGTCGCCGCTTGGCTTAAGTTATAGCCATTAATCACCGTATGCCACACCGTCTCCAACTGCTTGAGCTGAATTTGCAAGTGCCGCTGATTGACCACTACGTCGATTGCCATAACTGAATCCTATTGTATAAATATACAAACCCTGTCTGTATATAAAAGTAAAAACCTACGAATATGCCGTAAGCGACCAGTGTAAATCAAATCTATTATTCTTGTATATAATAAATAGCTATCAATTAATAATAATTGGGAATATAGAAATTGTAATCTAATTGCTAGCGAGTTTTGAAATTTCAATAAAAGTGCATTATTCAAAAAAAACAGCTACCTTCTAAAAGATAGCTGTTTGTAAAGTTTGGATTTAATTATTAAGGCAAACCTTAGTGAACATGTCAAACTGAGCACAGAAGGTTAGTCAGCGATATCAAAACGATCGGCGTTCATTACTTTACTCCAAGCGCCGACGAAGTCATGAACGAACTTCTCTAAATTGTCATCCTGCGCGTATAGCTCAGCATAAGCGCGTAGTATAGAGTTGGAGCCAAACACTAAGTCCACACGGCTCGCTTGCCATTTCGTTTTTCCAGTGCCACGTTCGCGTACTTCATAAAGGTTAGAGGTGTTACGAGCATCGTCGCTGGTTTTGATAGGATGCCAAGTGTTATTCATATCCGTCAGATTAACGAAGAAGTCATTGGTAAGCACGCCAGCACGCTCAGTAAAGACGCCATGTTGACTCTGACCATGGTTGGTATCGAGAACGCGCATACCACCAATCAATACCACCATCTCAGGAGCAGTTAAGCCCATCAACTGAGTGCGATCCAGCAGCATCTCTTCAGGTGATACCGCGTAGTCGCCTTGAACCCAATTACGATAGCCGTCGTGTAAGGGCTCCAAATCTGCAAAAGATTCCGCATCGGTCATTGATGCGTCAGCATCACCGCGACCTGGGTTAAACGGTACTGTAATTTCTACGCCGGCATCATTAGCTGCCTGTTCAAGAGCGGCGTTACCACTCAACACAATAAGGTCTGCCAAGCTAACGTCTTTATCAAAGCCAGACTGGATGCTGGTTAACGTCTCGAGCACACGTTGCAATTGCTCAGGCTCATTGCCTGCCCAGTCTTTTTGCGGAGCAAGGCGAATACGCGCACCATTGGCACCGCCGCGATAGTCTGAGGCACGGAAGGTTCGGGCGCTATCCCAAGCAGTGATAATCAACTCTCGGCGGCTCAAGTCACTGTCTAATATTTGCGATTTTAAAGCTGCAATATCATCAGCGGTTAAGTCAGTATTGCCTTTAGGAACGATATCCTGCCATATGAAGTCCTCGCTTGGCACGTCTGCGCCTAAGTAGCGAGCTTTTGGACCTAAATCACGATGCGTTAGTTTGAACCACGCTTTGGCAAAGACCTCATCGAAGTACTCTGGATCTTGATGGAATTTCTCTGAAATTTCACGATAGATAGGGTCTTTTTTTAGCGCCATATCGGCATCGGTCATGATTGGGTTGCGGCGTACGCTTGAGTCATGCGCATCTAATGGGCGATCTTCTTCACGAATATCGGTAGGCTCCCATTGCCAAGCGCCTGCTGGGCTTTTGGTTAGCTCCCAGTTATGACCTAAGAGTAACTCAAAATAATTGTAATCCCATTGGGTAGGATTGGTCGTCCATGCACCTTCGATACCGCTCGATACCGTATCGCCTGCATTGCCACTACCTTTAGGATTGCGCCAGCCTAAGCCTTGTTCGGCGACATCAGCTGCTTCTGGCTCATCTTCTAATATCGTCGCATCACCATTACCATGACATTTACCAACGGTATGACCACCAGCGGTCAACGCCACGGTTTCTTCATCGTTCATCGACATACGAGCAAAGGTCGTACGCATATCTTGCGCTGTTTTGAGCGGGTCAGGGTTGCCATCGACCCCTTCAGGGTTGACATAAATCAAGCCCATTTGTACCGCTGCTAACGGGTTTTCGAGTGACGCACGATCTTCATCGCTATCGTAACGGTTTTCTGTAGCGGCGAGCCATTCACGCTCAGAGCCCCAGTAGATATCTTTTTCTGGATGCCAGATGTCAGCACGACCACCAGCGAAACCTAGGGTTTTAAAGCCCATTGACTCATAGGCCATGTTTCCTGCCAAAATCATTAAGTCAGCCCAAGACAGTTTACTGCCGTATTTTTTCTTGATAGGCCATAGTAAGCGACGCGCTTTGTCTAAGTTGACGTTGTCAGGCCAGCTGTTCAATGGCGCAAAGCGTTGATTACCAGTGTTGGAGCCGCCGCGGCCATCAGCACTACGATACGTACCAGCCGAATGCCATGCCATACGAATCATCAAACCACCATAATGCCCCCAATCTGCTGGTCACCATTCTTGTGATTCAGTCATTAAGTTTTTCAAATCTTGTTTGACGGCTTCTAGGTCGAGCTGCTTAAAGGCCTCAGCATAGTCAAAGTCCGCACCCATGGGATTAGTCTTTTGATCTTGCTGATGTAAGATGTCCAAGTTCAAGCTGTTCGGCCACCAATCAGTTGCTGTAGAAGCAGCAGTAGTGTGTGCTTGATGCATGACAGGACAGCCGCCCATACTAGGGCGCTGCGGCGCATGCGTATGGTCTACGTTTTCACTATGAATCGTCGGACCTTTATCATCACCTTGGTCATAAGTTGTGTTAGTGGCGGCACCATTATTGTTATTGCTTTCATGATCGATAGGGCAACGTGCAGCGTCTGGGGTCGCATTTTTGTCAGCTGAGCTGGGGGTCGAGTTGGACATTGAATAACTCCTGGGCGGTAGTGAGAGAAAGGAAAAATAGCTAGCTATGGTAATTTTTAGAAGTGACGTTTATTAGTAGGGAAGCTTGCTGATATATGTATGCCTATACGTGAAGCATAACTAAGTACCATGTATTTATAAAACTGATATATAAGAATCATAAGTTTTAAATAACCAATCATAAGCGGTTTTAATTTTTTGTCCTACTCAATATGCTGTAAACGCCATTCCCCCTTATCAATAACGCCACTCGCGTTGATTTCATTCTTTTTATATACAAATAGGTTAATAGTTAACGACTTACTTATTTACTTATTTTTAACATCATAAGAAGCATAAGAAAAAATCAGGATAAATTTACCCTTCATTGCAGACTATCACATTCCATGTGGCGACTGTGAAATAGCATTTTTGACGAAGTGCTGTCTATGATAAGTTAATGCAAAAATATCTAGTCAAGGTAGGCGTTCTCAAGTACCATAA
This sequence comes from Psychrobacter sp. TB67, assembly GCF_000511065.1. Lineage (NCBI taxonomy): Bacteria > Pseudomonadati > Pseudomonadota > Gammaproteobacteria > Moraxellales > Moraxellaceae > Psychrobacter > Psychrobacter sp. TB67. The sequence continues at coordinate 55,532 of NZ_AYYA01000066.1, read as the reverse complement.
TTGAATTTTATGGTAATGCTCGTTTTGTGCAACGCTGAGCAATTTTTATCAATCCTTGTTAGCGATAGCTGATAGCGGATTTCTGTTATATATGATTGATAAAAATTGTGTGCAGTTGTGTTTTTTGTTTCAAGTTTTGGTGAGTTATTATGTCTGCTGTCAAATCTGCTCCGCCAGTCGCGGAAAAATCTTGGTCTGAAGCGTTAAAGTCTTTTTCAGATATTCGTGTCATGATAATTCTTTTTCTTGGTTTTTCAGCGGGTGTACCTATTCTGTTGGTTTTTTCGAGCTTATCATTATGGCTCAGTGAAGCAGGTCTTGAAACAGGCGTTATCACGATGTTTGGTTGGGCTGGACTTGGCTATTCCTTTAAATTTATTTGGGCACCCTTGATTGACTCTATGCCACTACCTTTTTTAACCAAATGGTTAGGACGGCGTAGAGCGTGGATGTTTATCTCCCAACTACTGATCTTGCTGGCAATTTTTACGATGGCAAGTGTCAACCCAGTTGTAGACAATGTACTTTGGTTAATGGCGCTTGGCGCAGTTTTATTAGGCTTTTCATCCGCGACGCAGGATATTGTTGTGGACTCTTATCGTATTGAGCTTGCAGGTGCTGAGATGCAGGCCACTTTATCTTCGATATATGTCGCAGGTTATCGTATAGGGATGATTGTTGCTGGCGCAGGCGCTCTTTATCTAGCGACTTATTTTGGCTCGTCTGAAACGTCGTATAGCTATGAAGCGTGGCGTAATACGTATTATACGATGATGGCGGTTATGTCGGTCGGATTGCTGACGACGTTCGCCATCTATGAGCCTACAGCAGAATCATTGAATCTAAAGAAGCAAAAAAGAAATTTAAAGATTTTTTCTGTTTATGCTGCTTTTTTGTTGATTCCGGGTATCGTCTATGGCGTACCAGTGTTCCTTAGCACTTTTTTCACTAGAATACTAAATATACCTTTAACGTTAATACCTGTTGAATATTTGCCCACGATAAATACGTACTTCTTGATTGTAATGGCATGTGCCCCATTTTTGTTAGTCTATTTTATTTTGAACCAACCTAAAATAGTCAATAAAGTGGCTTCAGCAGTGCAGACACGTAATGATAATATTAGAATATTATTCCTATTTATCTTATCAGTGCTGGCATTCATAGGCGCGTTTATATTGATTGGCAAGATATTTGAGAGCCCTGAAGGCGTATTATTAAAGTTTTTGTTAGAAGTCGTGAGACTACTTGGTAGCTTAGCTGTAGCCATCGTTGTAGGCTATGCATTGATAGCCGTTGGGCTGGCAAAAAAAGCTGTCGCTAAGCAGTTATGGGTAGAGCCTATAGCAGATTTTTTCCGCCGATATGGTAAGCAAGCAATACTGCTGCTATTGCTCATAGGGTTTTACCGTGTATCTGACATAGTAGCGGGTAATTTATCAAATGTTTTTTACGCTAAAATGGGTTTTACCAAAATTCAAATTGCTGATGCGGTAAAATTTCTTGGGTTATTTATGACGATTGGCGGGGGGTTTTTAGGGGGTCTTATTGCTCAAAAAATGAAAATGATGCATGTCATGCTAATTGGTGCTATAGCGTCAAGTGCAACTAACTTACTATTTATTTTATTGACCTATCACCCAGGCGATATGAACTATATGTATATGGCAGTTGTTATTGATAATTTGGCGGCAGGCTTTGCTACTGCAGTATTTATTGCCTTCTTATCTGCTTTGACCTCTGTGAAATTTACTGCGGTACAGTATGCGATATTTTCATCGCTAATGACTTTATTTCCAAAAGTATTGGGTGGATATTCGGGTGGTATTTCAGATAATGTTGGCTTCGCAAACTTTTTCTTGATTACTTTTTTAATTGGTATTCCTGTGTTAATACTGATTTATTTGGTTGATAAACATGTCGTTATTGGTAGTAATGACGATCCAGTCGAACCACCTATTAAACTGGAGTAATTAATCCTAATAAGTGAATAAATACATATGACTCATCTAAGTAGTATTAAGGCTATCAAAAATAGTTTAATTGAAGATGTATCCAAATATTGGGTAAGAGCTTGGCTTTTGCATATAATACAAAAACCAAGCTCGTTTTTAATTACTGACGACGACTACCAGCTAACTGACAGTGAGCTTGAGCAATTCAATGCTGGCGTGACCAAGATGCAGCAGGGCACACCTTTAGCGTATTTGACGGGTCAGCAGGAATTTTGGTCGCTGAACTTTCACGTTAATGAACATACCTTAATTCCTAGACCTGATACCGAAATACTAATTGAGCAAGTATTAAATTGGATAAAATCTCAGCCAAAAAGTAGCGATTATGACAATACACCGAAGCGCTTGCTAGATCTGGGAACAGGTTCAGGCTGTATTGCCATTAGTTTGGCGCATGAGTTAAAGCACAATAATTGGCAAACGGTCGCGGTCGATGTCTCAACAGAAGCGCTTAAGGTGGCACATTCTAATGCTGCTATGAATAGGGTTGCCGATGTTGATTTTATACAAAGCAGTTGGTATAGCGAGCTATCCACTGATTGCGAACGGTTATTTGATGTGATTGTCTCCAATCCTCCTTATATCGATGAGGCAGATGAGCATTTAGCACGCTTAATAGCGGAACCTATCAGTGCGTTAAGTGCGCCTAATCAGGGTCTTGCCGATATAGAGCACATCGTACAACAGGCACCGAGATATTTACGTGTAGGTGGGTTGCTAGCGATTGAGCATGGCTTTGATCAAGGAGCGGCAGTACGTCAGTTATTTTTGGACAATGGCTTTAATGCTGTCCATACTGTGCAAGACTTTGGTGGTAACGATCGTGTAACGCTAGGGCAAATTTAATAGTTGGATTTTTTTAACAGTTTTTTAATAATAGGTTTTAAATGGCTATGTCGCATTCATTAAATGCAGGGCAGTTGTTGGATGAAGAGCTGCTGCGTTATGCGCGGCAGATACTACTCGATGGCTGGGATATCGATGCTCAATTACGCTTAAAAGCATCGCGCGTCGTTATGATTGGTGCAGGCGGGCTGGGTTGTCCGGCTTCTGAGACGCTAGTACGTGCAGGACTTGGGCACCTTCATCTGATAGATGATGATGAGATTGAAGCCAGTAATCTGCAACGTCAGACGCTGTTTTTACCTGACGACATTGGCAAATCCAAGGCGCTAGCAGCGGCGCAGATGTTGACATGCATTAATCCTTTAATTCGTGCTCGTGGTACGGTGGCTCGATTGAGTGAAGACAACGCTTATGAGCTACTCGATATGGCGACAGCTAAGCCTGACTTACTGCTCGATTGTACCGATAATTTTGCCACGCGTGATATGATTAATCGCATTAGCGTGCGCTACCAGATTCCCTTACTATCTGCCTCAGCGATTGCGATGCAAGGGCAGTTGGCGTTATATGAGCCGCATCTTCATACCGGCTGCTATCATTGTGTGTTTGGTTCAGTAGCCGTTGATGCCGTTGATGCCGTAGCTGATGAGCGTACTTGTGCCAATTCAGGGGTACTAGCCAGTACCACGGCCATCATGGGAAATTTGCAAGCCAATGCTGCCTTGCAATATCTGGGATTAACCAAAAATCCACTGACAAACAAGCTGCTGATATGGGATGGTAGTCAAATGCAGCAACGGCTGATGGGCTATCGTCAAGATTCACAATGTCCCGTATGCGCCAGTCATTAGCAATGGCTCAATATTGAGCTTTTGCAATCATCTGTTCCCAAATATTTCTTTTATTACCATAGTTGTTTCTTATGAAAATTCATCGTCCGCATTTATTAAAACATACGTTTAATGTCGTTAATCGTGTTCGCCAGACAGCGAGTGTCGCTGGTCTGTCTGCACTCAGAGTGGCTAAAGGCGAGAAGCCAGATGCCATGCTGCTAAAAGAAACCTTTGAGCAGTTGGGCACGACCTATATTAAAATCGGCCAATTTATCGCTAGTACGCCGTCATTGTTTCCACGTGACTATGTCAAAGCATTTCAGAGCTGTTTGGATCAAACCACGCCTTTATCCTACGCCTATATCGAAAACGTATTGAATGAAGAGCTAGCTGTTGATGGCATGACGCTGGATGATAAGTTTGCTCATATCGACCCAGAACCATTAGCCTCAGCCTCCATCGCTCAAGTTCATGCCGCTCGTTTGCATAATGGCGATGAGGTAGTATTAAAGGTGCAAAAGCCGGGCGTTGAGACCATCATGCAGACAGATTTGGGTGTATTGCATGGCGTCACTAAGTTAGTTGAGCTACTCATGCCATCGATGAAGTTTGCCAGTATTGCACCCATTATTGATGAAATTCGTTTGCGTATGCTGGCTGAGACGGACTTTATCGCTGAGGCGCAAAACATCCGTGATTTTCAGCAGTTCTTAGCAGTATCAGGAAATACCCGCGTGGTGGCGCCAGCGGTCTATGAGGCGCTGACGACCAAGCGCGTGCTAACCATGAGCCGCTTATACGGCGTCTCCATGGTCGATGAGTCGGTAATGCGTCAATATTGTGCTGATCCGGCACAAGTAATGGCAGATACCTTGAATACTTGGTTTGCCAGTCTAATGTTATGCAATAGCTTTCACGCTGATTTGCATGCGGGTAATTTGATGCTGCTAACCGATGGTCGTATTGGCTTTTTGGATTTTGGTATCGTTGGGAAATTAAAAGCGGAGAGTTGGCGCGCCTGTATGGGTATGATGCAAGCGATGCAGGACAACGACTACCAAGCGATGGCACGCCATATGATTGATATGGAGATGACCCATGGCGGCAATCAGGTCGATGTGGTGGCACTGGGTAATGACTTGCAGCGTATGATGAAGACCATCATGGCAGAAGACAAAGCCTTTACCAGCGGTGTGCCTTTCAATAGTAAAGAGCAGGCCGATGAATTGAATCAAATGATGCTAGAGATTGTAGATGTCGGTAAGCGTCACGGTATTCATTTCCCGCGTGATTTTGCCTTATTAACCAAGCAGATGCTCTATTTTGACCGTTTTATGCGCACGCTGGCGCCTGATATGGATATGTTTAGTGATCAGCGGGTACAAATGCTAGGACAGACAGAGGGTCAGTCGAACACCTCAACCACACTGCAAGTTTCCTAATATTACAAGTCTCCTAATTTTCAATTACATTATTTGTGAATGCTAAACAGCCCTTCATGATTGATCGCTCATTGCTTTTGAGTATTTAACACTATTTGACACAATGGATTGTGTGCTAACCGCCACAAACTGGCTCTGTTATGATGACTGCTCTCAAAAGCCGCGCGCTATCACCTATTACCAATGAAACTGCCATTGCTTGCATCGGTCTTTATTGCTTGGCCGTGGTTATGGGTTACGGGCGCTTTTTGTTCACCGCAACCTTGCCTGATATTATGGTGCAACTGTCAGTCTCGACGAGCATTGCTGGTTGGCTAGCATCAATCAATTATATTGGCTATTTCATCGGTGCACTCATCGCCATGTTTGTGCCTCAACGCTTGACATGGCTGATGTTGATACTCTGGACGATGGTCAGCATTGTCACGACGATGCTGCTCATGGTGCCAGAGATGTCTCTAAATACATGGTATGTCATTCGTCTGCTCTCTGGTATCGCAAGCGGGGTTGCGATGATTTTGAGTTCATCATTGGTCATCCAACGCTTTAGTCACGCGCGCCGCTCTGTACTCTCAGCCTTACATTATGCTGGTATTGGGGTGGGGATTAGTGCCTCCGCTATCCTTACTTTATGGCTTTTGACGCTAGGCTATCATTTCGATGTCATTTGGCTAAGCGCTGGTATCAGCAGTTTACCGTTGTTATGGCTATTATTTGCTATAAGACCAAGCCCTTCGCACCCAACCGAATTACCGCGTGATTATCAACGCTCATCAATATTGCAGACTTATGTTAATTTTAAACGGTCGTTGTATGAAGCTGTGGCCGGTCATACCAAGTCGATTGTGTTATTGTCCGCCAGCTATTTGCTAGCAGGCTTTGGTTATATTACGTCTGCGACATTTTTGCCTGTCATGGCAGCGCAGCGCTTAACGACACAAACCTATGCTGGACTACTGATTTGGCTAGTCGTTGGTATTTTTGCGATGTTGTCAAACCCCCTCTGGGGTGCGCTTGCCAAGCGCATTGGTGAAACCAAAACCTTGATGGGCTTAACGTTGTTGCAAGTGCTAGGAATGTGTCTGCCCATATGGGTTGAAGGCAGTGTCGGTCTATATGGCAATGCTATTATTCTAGGCTTAACCTTCGTCGGTATGGTATCGATGACACTCACGTTGATGAAAAACATCAACCCTGCCTACTCAAACTTATTGATGGGTCTGGCGACATTGGCCTATGCGCTAGGGCAGTTTATTGGCCCATTAGTCACAGTGGCGCTGGCGGGGCAGGACGATAACTTTAACGCGGGCTTGCTAGTAGCGGCTATAGGCTTGGTCATTGGGCTGATTTTAATTTACTTTTTTCGCCGCCAATCGCGAATGATCCGTTAAATAACGCTGCGACTAAATACTTCTCGTAACTCAAAACTGGTATGCACTTGAGCGACGCCTTCGATACGATTGAGCCTGTGTAATAAAAACTCTTCGTAATGCGCCATATCGCGTACCCGCACTTTGATCAAATAGTCTTCTGTACGTCCAGTGACGATGCTACAACTGATGACTTCATCAAAACTCTGAACTTTGCATTCGAATTCTTTGAAGCGTTCAGCCGTATGACGATCCATACTGACCGCGATGAATACCGCGAGCGGGTAACCCAGCTTTTGCGCGTCGATTTGGGTATGATAGCCGGTGATGACGCCAGTGTCTTCTAAGCGCTTGATACGGCGTGCACAAGGGGTTGCGGATAAATTGACCCGTTCTGCAAGCTCGGTAATGCTCATCCGCGCTTCAGTCTGCAATAAGCATAATAAGCGCCTATCGGTCTCATCAATATCAGTCAACATAGCGCTTTCAGGGCAACTGTTAGGCATGGCATAATTACTCATTAGTGAAATAATCTAATTATATCTATAAAAACGTATTATTTCACTAAATTGACTCCAATTATAATGTAATAAAGCTGATTTCTATTTCATAAACTTTGCTATTATTAGGCTATAAGTTTTAGTTATCTCGTATGAAAAATACGGATCTAATCAGTAGCCTTACCCGCTAAAATATAAATCTCCATATTATCTAAGGATTGATTATGTCTGACCAAGCCACACGCACTGCAGCCACGCCGAGTGCTAAGATGACACCAAAAAGCACCGCTTTTGATTATAAAAAGTATCGTCCATTTGCGTTTGCGCCGTCACTGCCAGATCGCACATGGCCAAGCAAAACGATTGAAAAGTCACCAATATGGGCAAGTGTGGATCTGCGTGATGGTAATCAGGCTCTGATCGATCCAATGACCATTGAACAAAAAATGCGCTTTTTTGAGACCTTGGTTGATGTGGGTTTTAAAGAAATCGAGATTGGTTTCCCATCCGCGGCGCAAGTAGAGTTTGACTTTGCCCGTAAACTAATCGAAGAAAATCATGTGCCTGACGATGTGACGTTACAGGTTTTGGTACAAGCACGTGAGCACTTAATTGCGCGTACGTTTGAGTCGTTAAAAGGCGCAAAACGGGCGGTGGTTCATGTCTATAATTCAACCAGCCGCGTCCAACGTGAAAAAGTCTATGGCAAGGACAAAGCTGAGATTAAAGAGATTGCTATCACAGGTGCCAAGCTAGTGCAGGAATACGCGGCAAAGTACCCTGAGACAGAGTGGGTGTTTCAATATTCGCCAGAAAGCTTTAGCCAGACAGAGACTGAATATGCTGTAGAAGTTTGCGATGCCGTGTGTGAGGTTTGGCAACCGCAGCATGGTCAGGAGGTGATTTTTAACTTGCCAGCGACTGTCGAAGCATCCATGCCCAATGTCTTTGCCGATCAAGTTGAGTATTTCTGTCGTCATCTTGCGATGCGTGAGCATGTGATTGTCAGTCTGCATACGCACAATGATCGTGGCTGTGCCGTTGCGGCTGCCGAGCTAGGGGTACTTGCAGGTGCAGATCGCATCGAAGGGACGTTGCTTGGTAATGGTGAGCGTACCGGTAACATGGATATCATGGTAATGGCGATGAACTTGTTTAGCCAAGGTATCGATCCTGAGCTTGATTTTAGCAATATGAGCGAAATCGTCCAAGTGGTTAGCGAATGCAATAACTTGCCGCTTCATCCACGTCATCCTTATGTTGGTGAACTGGTCTTTACCGCCTTTAGTGGCTCGCATCAAGATGCCATCAAAAAATCTCTCGATTATAACGAGCAGCACAAAGACCAAACGGATAATGTTTGGGATGTGGCTTATCTACCCATCGATCCGGCGCACATTGGCCGCAGCTATCAAGATGTAGTACGTATTAACAGCCAGTCTGGTAAAGGCGGGGTTGCTTATATCTTGCAACGCAACTATGGCTTTAACTTGCCACGTTGGATGCAAATCGACTTTAGTCGCGTGGTGCAGCAGCAGGCTGAGACAGTGGCGCGCGAACTACAAAATGATGAAATCTTACAAACCTTTGAAGACACCTATTTACGTCAAGGTAGCTTTGAGCTACTCGATTACAGCGTGAACAATAAAGGCGGACAGGTTTATTTTAACGGTCAAGTACAGATGAATGACGATATCATTACTATTGATGGTACGGGTAATGGCCCATTATCCTCATTTATCAATGGCCTAGCGCAGCACACTGGCAAGTCGCTACACATCATCAATTATGCTGAGCACGCCATCAATCCGCAGCACAACAATATTAATGGTGATGGTAACGGTATCGATGATGATACCAATAGCGACAATAAGACCGATGCCAATGCTGCCGCTTATATTCAATTGAATGTCGATGGGGACGTGTATTCTGGTATTGGTACCTGTAGCAGTACGGTATCAGCCATGCTAAAAGGCGCGTTATCTGCCTTTGCACAAGCAATCAGCACTACGACCGCTTAATATCTTAACAGTAGTACATAGTGCGCTCGTAGCGTTAATACTGCACACTCATAACGTCATGATTCTTTGCGATTCGTCAATGAGAGCCATGGCGTTATTGTTTGAGTGGTTGAAACTCACGGAGATAGCAATCACTTAACTTATGATAAGATAAGTAAGGTGTCATTAGATAAGATCTTGGACGAATGGTAAAAGCCAATAGCATAATGTTACTTGTGTTTTTGGTGTCTAAGACTTACGCTAATGTTCGTATTACTCTATTATTATAAATAAAAAGGTTAATTATGGAACCGATATCATTTGCTTCATTTACATTGGCCTCTATTCTGGCCTCCTTGCCAGCGAATGGCGAAGTAGTTAGTAAGCCGACGATTACGACGCATATTAGTCCTGCCATTGCTGGACAATGGGAAATAGATTTAGACAGTAGTATTACCATGACGAAAGAGGCAGAAGCTCGGCAAGCGGCTTTGGCTAATACCCAAAATGGCAAAAGCGACGAGCCAAAAATAACCGCTGGTACAGATGGTGGCATCCTTACCCAAAGCGAAGAGCGTGTCCTAAATATTCAGCCGAACAGCGCTAGCAACTTGATAGATGCTGCTGCGCGCGCCAATCAATGTCGCGAGTTATATAACTTTGGTGCTGACAATGAGATGTGGGCGGTCAGCGGTAAAGAATGGACGTACGGTCGCTATTTGGTCACTCATCGCGAAGAGGGCTTGCCTGTCATTGCCATTAGAACGGTGTATGACAATAATGAAGTAGACTGCTCAGGTAATAAGGTTGACCAGACAGATGAGGCGCTGATAGCGTTTTTGAACCATGATGGCAACCAAATGCAGTGGTGCGCCGACCCTGATGGCAAAGAATGCTTTATGAACTTCAATAGAGTATTGCCATAATTTTTGATTAAGTCATATTGATATACTGAGCTCTAAAGAAGATTTTTATTTTACGTGAGCCCATTAAAGAATCCGCCATCTTAGTAGATAGCGGGTTCTTTAATGGGGATATCAATGCTAATAGCGGTTCGCTTTATTTTTGCAGAAAACGAAAGTTGTGAATTAAGAGGCTGCTTTGGCTTTTTGCGCGGTCAATAATTCTCTTTCTAGATAGTGGATGTTTTGTGCTTCTTGCACAAACTTATCATCCGCTAAAATCACATCACGGTGCATCGGTATATTGGTTTTGATACCTTCAATCACCAATTCATCAAGTGCGTGTAGCGTCTTAGAAATCGCTTGCTGGCGAGTTTGCCCATGACAGATCAGTTTGCCTATCAACGAGTCATAATAGGTTGGTATCTCGTAGCCGGGATAGAGATGAGAGTCAAAACGAACACCAGCACCACTTGGCGCAAACAACTGATTGACGGTACCCGGACAAGGCATAAAGGTCGCTGGATCTTCAGCATTTATACGGCACTCAATCGCATGACCTTGAATTTCGATCTCGCTTTGACGGTAAGACAAACCATAACCTGCCGCAATCTTTAGCTGCTCAACGACGACATCAATACCCGTAATCATCTCGGTAACTGGATGCTCTACCTGTACCCGAGTGTTCATCTCAATAAAGAAAAACTCGTTATTTTCAAACAAAAACTCAAACGTACCAGCACCGCGATACTTAACAAGCTCGCAAGCTTTGACACACGCTCTTAAGATAGGTTCACGCACATCATCAGGAATATCAGGGGCAGGGGCTTCTTCTAATACTTTTTGGTGACGACGTTGTAATGAACAATCACGGTCATATAGATGGATTGCATTACCATTACCATCGCCCAGTACTTGTACTTCGACGTGGCGCGGATTTTGTAGGTAGCGTTCCATATAGACGGTATCATCACCAAACCATAGCTCAGCTTCTTGCTTTGCCGCCTGTACTTGACCGATAATATCTTCAAAGCGTTCAACCACTCGCATACCACGACCACCACCACCAGAGGCCGCCTTGATCAACAGTGGAAAACCGATATTACGTGCTTGCTCTTCAGCATTATGTAACGTCACTGCTCCAACAGAGCCAGGTACGGTAGGGACGCCTGCTTTTTTCATGGCATTAATAGCAGAGACTTTGTTACCCATCAGGCGAATATGATCCGCATTAGGACCGACGAAGGTTAAGCCTGCCTCTTCAACACGCTCTGCAAATTCAGCGTTCTCAGACAAAAAACCATAGCCGGGATGGATAGCATCAGCACCAGAGATTTCTGCTGCTGTCAAAATAGTATTAATATCAAGATAGCTTTGATTGGCATTGGGTTTGCCGATACAGATGGCTTCATCAACGAAACGCAGGTGCATTAAGTTAGCATCAGCTGTTGAATAAACGCCTACAGTTTCGATTCCTAGCGCTTTACAGGCACGAACAATACGTAGAGCGATTTCACCTCTATTGGCGATGAGCAGTTTTTTTATCATGGGGTCATCCTTGTCGAAGCGGCAGTTAATGATGCAGTCGCTATATCAGTCATCGATGGGCATCATCAAATGCAATGATGGGGTGCGATGACTAATAGCGCAATGTCAATCATAACGATGTAAAGTATGGCGAATCTTATTACGCTTTATAGCGAATGATAGGCTGACCAAACTGTACGACTTCAGAGTTATCTACCAAGATTTCGTCAACGACACCACTTTGAGTCGCTTCAAGGGGATTCATGATTTTCATGGCTTCGATAATACCAAGCGTATCGCCCGCTTGCACTTTTTGTCCGACCTTCACAAACGGCGGATCATTCGGGCTAGGGGCTGAATAATAAACACCGACCATTGGCGACGTCTCAACGCTACCAGCTTTTACCGCCGGTTTAGCGTCAGCTGCGATAGGTGCTACTCCAGCAGCAGGCGCAGCCATCATGGTTGGCGCTGGCGTATCGTAGTGCCGCGTTAGGCTAATATGCTCATCATCTGAACTGATTTCTAAATTGACCAGTTCACTTTCTTCCATGAGGGCGATTAGGGTACGTATTTTTTCAATATCCATAATTTTTATAATGCCTTGTACTAAATTCGAGAAATAGTGTAACGAAATATTGTCTAAGTAATTGCTAATGATACCTAGATTCGCGGCAATGAGCAATCAATGTACAGTTGTTAACTGAGAAATTTTACATATTTTGACGTAAGCTTTTCTTGTGGGTAAGAAATGCTAATGATTTATCATAGTCTATGTGACGAGGTAGCGCCAGTACTGGTTACTAGACGCTACTTACTAAAGACTAAAATTAGATAAAAATGATATAGTCAATCCTATATAAGTTGGATATGGTGTCAGCCTTGCTTAGTCTACTAATTGTAGTACTTTCGCTCGGCTTCCTTGTATCTAAATTATATTGAACCGACTATAGCAACTTTAAGCCCAAAGTATCCTGAGGCGCTTTTGTTGATAGCGTAGACGCAGGGTGAGCAGAATCGAAGATAAGAAAAGACCAGTGATTAAGGCCATCCAAAACCCTTGCGCGCCCACATCGGTGAAACGCACCAAATAGATGCCAAGGGGCAAGGCAACCAACCAATAGCAAAATAGCGTGACCCACATTGGTATTGTGGTGTCTTGCATGCCGCGCAGTATGCCCGCGACATTGACCTGCCAACCATCAAATAGTTGATAAGCAAGCGCAAAGATGAGGAGGTGCATGGCTTGTGCTCTGACTTCTACATTGTCTGTGAACGCCGCTGCCAGTTGTGGGCGAAACAGCCAAATACCCAGCATACACACGAAGGCAATCAGGACAGTCCAGATAAGACCAGTCGCTTGCACATGGCGCAGCGTGAGTAGGTTCTTTTCACCAAAGCGATTCGATATCATAATAGTCAGCGCCATGGCAACGGATATCGGTATCATAAACAGCTGCGAGGTTACCGCTAATGCGACTTGATGCGACGCGGTGGCCAGCTCACCCAATGGACTAATGACAAGAGCGCCCAAGCTAAACAGACTGGCTTCAAAAAATATAGAGATACCAATTGGAATGCCAAGCTTCAGCAGTTTTTTTATCTGCGTGCGATTGGGTCTCGCAAAACCATAAAAGAAGCGCGTGCTGGCAAATTGCTGGCGCTTAGTAAAGCTGGTATAAGTGGCCAATAATAAGACGTTTATCCATAATACCAGTGCCGTTGCGACCCCGCAGCCTGCACCGCCCATTTCTGGCATACCAAACAGACCATGGATAAAGATATAGTTGAGCGGGATATCAGCGAGTAGGCCAATGATACTAATGATTGTCACGGGCTCTGGTCGCCCAAGCGCTTCACAATAACTACGTAGCACGGCATAGACCGCCAGTGCAGGGAAACCAAACGACACCCCATGTAAATATTGCGACGCTATTGGTTGGATATTCTCAGGGACACCCATGATACCAAGAACATTGGGTGCAAGATTGACAATAATGAACCCAAGAATACCGATGACGCCTGCTGTCCATAAAGACTGCTGGGTGATATGAGGTACTTGGCTGTGTTTATTTTGTCCAATTGCTTCACCAATGAGAGGGGTAGTGGCGATTAAAATACCTGTCGCTAATAAAAATAATGGTAGCCAGATACCAGAGCCAACAGCGACCGCCGCCAAATCAAGGGCAGAAACCTGACCTGCCATGATGGCATCGACGACACCCAGTGCCGCTTGGCAAAACTGAGTAATCAAGATGGGTAAGGCGAGCACGCCTAAGCGTAAACTGTAGCTTTTAAAATCAGTAAAGGATATTGGCAACGCCATAATTAGCAACTTTTTATGATTCACGGTGGTTAGTGTTGATAGACAAATACTGCCATCAACCACTCAATAGCGAGACAGTAACCGGAGTGTTGTAGCGACGATTAATAAGACGAGAAAGTCTATATAAACTAGGGTCTGTTGAACATTCAAATATTAGGACTGCTGATTGCTAAAATCGTCCCAAACTAGTCGTAAACCGACGATAATGTCGAGACCTTAGCTAGGTTTACAACAACGTTTGGGGTGATTTTAGTATCAGCCTTTCAGGGCAGGGCTATTTTTTGCCAATACATGGCGAAATTATCTAATCTAGAATGACTAGGCGTCAAAAATTTCACTGCGTATTGTTTAAAAAATAGCCACTGCCAGTGCCACACTTGAATGTTCAACAGACCCTAAGTATTAGAATAAAAATATGATACTAAAAGTGAAGACACTCAAATAAAAATAACCCGTCAATCCAAGTGATAGATTGACAGGTCATAAGTAGATAGGATGGTAAAGAAGCCAGACAAGTATGTCAACGTTTTAGGAAGGTTTTATAATGCTGAGCGACATCTATAACATTTATAACATTGTGCCTAGATTCATATAACTGTGCCTAGATTCATATAACATTGTGCCTATATCCAGACTTTTACATGGCTTAGGCCTACAGGGATTCTGGCAAATCTTGTACCACTGCTTGATAGCCGATCAACTTATTATTAGCATCAAATGCTTGCACCACAATAGCGTAGTTGGTTGAGCTATTAGGAATCACAGGTGTAAACTGGGTCTCACGATTGCTCAATACTAAGTTTTGCACGTAACCATTAGCGCCAGACTCGGCTTTATTAACATCAATTTGACTGACCAATAGGTGCTGAGTATTGATGGGGTTTTGCCAAGTGACGATTTTTTGGCTACCATTGCCCGTTACATCGAGGTTCATTTTACCAAGGTCATAATCGAGCGGATAAGTGGTAAAATTGGCGCGATCGCTTAACGTATAAGTCACTTTGCAATTGTCCTCACCGCTGGACAGTTTTTGCCCGCCTAAGCCATCTAGGTATTCAAAACTGCCTTTCCACGGTGAGCCCGCTTGTTTTTCCTCAAAGCTACCTGCAAAAGTGGTGAGCAAGTTTGGTGTCTCTAAGCCTAAGTCACTGACATATTTAACGTCCAAAAACTCCAAGGTATCGAGGCTACCAGTCACTTTGCCAGCGATATAGTTGTCGACTTTTAGCCCTGAGTTGATGCCCAAAGCGTTGTTTTCTTGGCAAGCTTGCTGCTGATAACTAAAGCTGCCATCGACGCTACCCGCACCTTGCTCACTGATATCGAAGTAGACCGCACCAATATCGATGTCATTACTATCACCGTCGTTTAGCTCGATGAAGTGTCCGACATATAAGCCGCCTCGTCCGCCTTCTGGAGTGAGCTTGTCTAAGAAATTATCAAATGATTCCTCTGGTAAAAACACAGATTCTAAAATCTCTGCCATACTTTTTTCGTCATCAGTCAGCTTATCTTCGGCTTTTTTATATTTTTCTTTGACTTTGTCTTCTATACGATCGTATTCGTTTTTAACCTGATCTTCTACGCGGTCGTACTCTTCTTTGACCTTATCGCCATCACTGCCGCAAGCGCTCAGTGTTAGGCCAAACATACTAACGGTTAATAAAGACAATACTAGTTTGGGTGCGCTCATAAACGAGTCCTGATAATTGAAATATGATAGTTATAAAAAGATGAGATATTACTATTGAGTATGGAGATGTTGTTATCTGCTAATAAATATAGCAAAATTTAAACGACGAGCGCAGGGATAAGTGTTAATTGATGTCAGAGAAAGTATACCCAATAGTTACCGCGCAAGATGATCATTATCTGACAATAAATCATCTCACAATAAATCCATATGATCCGACATCTCTATAATAGCGTGCCAGTGCTTGGGCTCTAGAGGAATGACGGTTAGCTGCTGACAGCCCTTTCTAAGCAATAATGAATCCTCAAGTGCAGGCAAAAACTTGAGTTCTAATAAGGGCAATACTTCTATAAACGCTTGCTCAAAGGTGACATCTACCATATACCATCGTGGCTCATCTTCGGTGGCGATAGGGTCGTAGTGACGATATTCCGGATGAAACTGGGTGGGGTCCGGATAGCCGGCTTTACTGACGGTCATGATACCAGCAACGCCAGAAGGCTTGGCGCTAGAGTGATAAAAGAACACCTTGTCACCGACTTGCATATCATCGCGCATAAAGTTACGGGCTCGATAGTTGCGCACGCCATCCCAACCTTCTGTGCCTAAGCGTTGCAAATCGTGAATACTAAAAAACTTTGGGTTTGATTTCATAAGCCAATAGGCCATATCTTGTATTCCTTTATTATTAGCAGTGGTTTATTAGGGTCTGTTGAACATTCAAATGTGGCACTGGCAGTGGCTATTTTTTAGACAATACGCAGTGAAATTTTTGACGCCTAGTCATTCTAGGTTAGATAATTTCGCCATGTATTGGCAAAAAATAGCCCTGCCCTGAAAGGCTGATACTAAAATCACCCCAAACGTTGTTGTAAACCTAGCTAAGGTCTCGACATTATCGTCGGTTTACGCCTGATTTGATAAAAGGTTTGGGACGATTTTAGCAATCAGCAGTCCTGATATTTGAATGTTCAACAGACCCTAGTAACCAATTTTTATCAGTAACGATTATATTGCCTGTCAGATGCCAGTATTAACATGGATTTTGTGAGTGGTTTTGTGAGTTATTTTGTTGTCATGATGCTTTTCATTAAGGCTTCTAACCGTTATCCTAGCGATACTTTTTATAGCTATAGTCAATCCTACATAAGTCAGATACGGTGTCAGGCTCACTTAGCCTACTATTTGTAGTACTTTCACGCGCCTTCCTTGTATCTAAACTATATTGAACCGACTATATAATAATGGCTCAATAATTAATAAGTCTATCTATGCCCAAAACTGAATCTGAAAGCCATTTAAAAGAGAGTAACGGCGTCGATATTATCAATAGCGATGCTCATACGACGGATATAAGCGTGATGGATATTCCGTTAGCGCTCTACATTCACATTCCATGGTGTGTAAAGAAGTGCCCGTATTGCGATTTTAATTCGCATGAGCTACCAGCAGACAGTCAGCTATCGATGTATGAGGAATACGTCGATGCTTTGTTATTGGATGCTCAAATGCAGCAACCATTGACTCAAGGGCGTGAAATTGGCTCGATATTCATTGGCGGTGGTACGCCATCGCTACTGCCGATTGCGCAATACCAGCGTTTATTTGCTGGCTTGCGTGCGTGTTTTATATTCGCAGATGACATTGAGGTTACGATGGAGGCCAATCCGGGTACGCTTGAGCACGCGCCATTTGCTCAGTATTTGGATGTCGGTATCAATCGCTTGTCAATTGGGGTGCAAAGCTTCGCTGCGGATAAACTTAAAACTCTCGGGCGCATACACGATCCAAAGCAAGCATTATCAGCGATTAAGGCGGCACGAAGTGCTGGGTTTGAACGCGTCAATGTCGACTTGATGCATGGCTTGCCGCAGCAAAGCTTAACCGAAGCACTAAATGATATTCAAACCGCACACACTGCTGGCGCGACCCATATCTCATGGTATCAGCTAACGATCGAGCCTAACACGGTGTTTTACCGCAGTCAGCCTATTTTGCCCGATGAGGACAGCCTCGCTGATATTGAGCAAGCCGGTCAGGCATTGCTACTGCAATTGGGCTACGATAATTATGAAGTGTCGGCATGGTCTGGCGCTTCCGATAAGCCGTGCCGCCACAATGTCAATTATTGGCAGTTTGGTGATTATTTGGCGATTGGCGCAGGTGCTCATGGTAAGGTGACTGTTGCTAATAACAAGTCAGATGATAACGAATTAGGTGATAATAAAGATTCAGGCGATAATAAGCAATCAGGTAATCAAGTGGCACTATTAAGCGAAAATACATTTAAAGCGTTAGAAAAGTATGAAGGTCAAAGCAGTGAGTTATTAGCAGAATCAGGTATTTATCGTTTTAGTAAGTCACGCTTACCGAAGGATTATGTCGACTATCAAGATATTACTGACCCATCTAACACCAGCCAGAATTTCCCAAAAATGATTGGTTGGCAGCAGATTGATAGTGATGAGCTGGTCAGCGAATTTATGCTCAATGCACTACGTTTACATGCTGGGGTGTCATGGGCATTGTTTGAGGCTCGAACAGGGCTTTGCTATGACAGTATCGCTGAGCAAATCAATAAACTAATCAAGCAGGGGTTACTCGTGGATGATCGTCAGTATCTAAAACCGACTGCATTAGGCAGCAGATACCTCAACCAAATATTAAGAGCGTTCTTATAATAGAAAACTGCTTATTTTAGATATTCTGAAATGACTACTTAAAAGAAATAATGTAACAAAGCAAAAAAAGGCTTACCAAACAAATGGTAAGCCTTTTAAAAACAAGTCTAATAAATGAATAATTAGATTTTGTTTTGTACGTCTTGAGCACCGCCAGTTACAGCATCGCCAGCGCTAGATACGTCTTGACCTAGACCTTTAAAAGTGTTGCAACCAGTCAATACAAACATAGCCGTCAAAGATGCAATGATTAATTTTTTCATAATAATTTCCTCAAAATAGATAGGTGGTTATAAATAACAACAGCGATGCTAAGCAGTTTGCTTAAGCCTCACTGAAGGATTACAGGATGCGACAACAATGTGTGTATATTATCTCGCAATCCAGTAAAGCCATAATAAAGAAAGTTAAAATCTGTGCCCAGTATCAAAATGTAATTTTTGCCAGTAAACTGTAACTTTTGATTACGCTTGGCATATATATTCCATTCAAGGTAATTTTTATATAAAGACAACGAGCGAATCGATTAGCAAAAGCTACTAGCAGTAGTGGGTTGAACGAGCCCGATAGCTAAATCTGTTTATATAGGATTGGCGATAGCACTAAAATAATGATGTTCAGACAATTGATGGAGTGATAATGACTATTCATATCGTGCTGGTAGCACCAAAAATGCCCAGTAATACTGGCAATATTATTCGTTTATGTGCCAATAGTGGGGCGCAGTTGCATTTGGTGAAGCCATTAGGGTTTGAGCTTGATGACAAAAAACTACGCCGTGCAGGATTGGATTACCATGAGTATGCCCATCTGCAAGTACATGACGATTGGGCAGCTGCTAGGCAAGCGCTTATAGCATCGGACTGTCATGTCATCACAGCATTGACCACCAAGCTGAGCAAGCCATTTTATGAGTATAATTTTAGTGGGCAAGTTGCTGACAATGAGCAAGATGCGCTGACATCGCCCCCCAATATTGCTTTAGTATTCGGCTCTGAAACAGCAGGATTGGCGGATGATATTCGTGAAAGTATCGGCGCTGATCATTGGTTGCGCTTGCCTATGCTGGCAGATTCACGCAGCTTGAATCTGTCCAATAGCGTGGCGATATGTCTGTATGAGATATGGCGTCAGCAGGGTTTTATGGGTGATGAAGGTCGCAGTGTTGGGTATGACACGCTAACGGTTTATGACCCAAAGTAGCGGCTGATATACTGATCGATTTTTACTGAAAGTCATGCTTTAAACGTCTGAACGCGAGCAGCAATCAGTGCTACTTTATAAGCAATTAGGCGGCTTCGGTAGTCCAGCAAGACGATTGACATGACGGGCGACCAAGCCAGTATTGAATAATTGCTGGAGTTTTTGATTGCTAATATCGTGCTCTGGTAAGGTCTTTTGTAACCACTTAATGAGCGGTCTTGTCGCTGGCGCGTGATTAAACTTAGTAAAAAAGGCTCGCACTTGTTGCAGAATCTCTAGATGTTCCACTGTCAAATTGACATCTAGCGTATTTGCCAACTGCTGTGCAATCGCAGGTGACCAAATAGTGTGATCACATAAATGGCCGTCTTGATCGAGCGCAATATTATCTGCCGTTTCAGCAGACGTGGTAGCGGTAGTAAGGACATCATTAGTCATAAGGCAACCGTCACCACTTTATCAAACTGGCTGTCTTGAGTCAGAGTGACCCATTCATCATCCGTTAGCAGACCGGTTAGCTTGGCCGCTAGGTTGAGCTGCGTAACTATGTTCGGCGTTAGCTGTGCCACATCATCGGAGAGCGCATAAACACCCGCAATACCATCGATATCATTTTCACCTAAAGAGGCATTGAGCCAATCAATAAAAGCGACAGTCGTGCCCAGTAACAGAATACTGTCGCCTGTGTGCCACGTGTGTGATAGCTCTTCTGTGCTGCGTTCGAGCTTATCCATGCTGCTATGTAATTGGTATAAGGTGGCCATAATGGATCCGATTGTTGGTTATATTTTGATTGGTCAAAGAGAGTGTCATTTAACGATAGTATGATGATATTAAAAAGTGAGTACTTGCTCAAAGTCTTGGGAGTCAATGACCTCAGGCATCAGAGTTAATTGGCTAGCCAAATCGGTTGGCACCATACCGGTGAGCCATCCACTAAATACATCCGCAGGTAGCCACGCCGCTGGCATGTCATACAGCTCAAGCGATTGAATCATGCCATGTAAACGCGATGTTGGTTGCATTAATAAACCAAAGACAGGGGCATCTAAGTACAGCTGGACGTCGTGTCCAAACGTTGCCAAGGTTAAAGCGAGGGCGCAACCTTCATAACTTGCCATTTCTGTCGGTGTCCGCAGCTGAATCAGTAATTTCATGGTTTATTCCAAAGGTTGGTTGTCACAAGCAGTTGTCAAACAGAATACCGTCAATCATGCGTTGCTAGAATTGTATGAGGCGGCAGTTGCTTTGCATCATCATTGCCAACTCACTCAGCCCAACCAAGCTAAATCCTGCTGCTAGGTTGTCCCCTTCAAGCTGATGGCGAGCACCATTTTCGCGATCACTAATCCCGCGACTGAGGGCAGTGCTGACGCAGACGGGTAATGGCAATTGATATTGCTTAGCCAGATTTTGCCATTGTTGAGTGAGGTCGATTTGTTCGGCTGACTGCCAACGTAAGCGATTGGCGGTGTGGGCGCCATCTGCATAAAAAAACACACTTAAGGTAGCCTGCTGTTTAGAAACATCACTATCCGTTGTCTTAGTATTCATGACTGTGCTCTTAAGATAGGCGCGAGCATAGCGTAAGGCTAACTGGGCAAGCGGATGACTGGGATCGGCTGTAACAAGTAGTAGCGGGGTATCTGTAGTCATAAATGTGGTATCGCTGTTTAGCAGTTGTTGATAATAAGGATTAGCACTCAATTATTGAAGGTATGGATCAGTATTAGGGTCTGTTGAACATTCAAATGTGGCACTGGCTATTTTTTAGACAATACGCAGTGAAATTTTTGACGCCTAGTCGTTCTAGGTTAGACAATTTCGCCATGTATTGGCAAAAAAAAGACAGCCGGTATACTTTCAAAACCTTCAACAAAGTTTTCTCGATATTTGATTTGCTCATTATTATACCATTCTACGATTTGTTTTTTTCCTCATCAAATCTGTTGTTCAAGTCGTAAAATGCAAAGCCTACTATAGTAGATTCTCAATAAAATAGGTACATGGTGTCGTAACGCAGAACTGAGACACATTTTTCTTGTTTTCTTGTTTTCTTGTTTGCTGTGTCTGTGCTGGCAGAGGCTGCGAAAAATTTGTCTCAGTTTTGCTGTATGATTTTTGAATTGAACTGACTATATAATGGCAGTTCTTTTTGACACTGTTTTGATGAACATGTGCATCAGTCCTATAGCTTGAGATGTTTATTCTTTATAAGATAGCCTTCATCATCAGATAACCTTCATCGGTAGCACGAGTTTTTAGCGCAACTTTCCAAAATGGTAATATGTTTTTTTAGCATAGCTTTGAGCATAAAATTTTCATGCTATTATAATAAAAATGACACTCGCTATAATTTATATTGCAAGGAACGTTTATTACTATGCCATCAGCTGCAACCAATAATAATGACTATCAACCGACATCGGCGCAAATCCAAGTATTGCAGACGGCGAGTGAGTTTGCTTATCAGATTTGGCAGAGCCGAACCGCCTCCTGTCAGACATTTTTACGCAGTTATCCACTTGATCATACCTTAACACGTCAGCAAATTGATGATCTGATACAAGATTATACCTTGGATGAAAACTACCAACTGGCTAATGAAGCCAAGGTCATGAGTGGCCTACGACACTTACGCATGCTGCTGATGATGCGCTGGATTTGGCAAGATGCCCTCGGTATGATTGCCCTCGAGCAATTGACCGATGAGCTGTCTGAGTTTGCTGATGGTTGTATTTCGTTCGCCAAGGAATATACCTATCAGGAGCTGGTGACCCGCTATGGCAAGCCAACCTTCATCAATGAGCAAGGCAACGTTCAAACTGATGACATGGCGATTATGGCGATGGGTAAGCTTGGTGCTCACGAGCTGAACTTATCGAGTGATATCGATCTTATCTTTGTTCATCAAGCCCGCGGCGCTACCGATGGTGACAAAGCAAAAGGCACTCGCAGCATCGATAACAAGCGTTTTATGACCCGGCTTGGTCAAGGGATTATCAAGCTATTGGATAACAATACCGCTGATGGTTTTGTGTTTCGTGTCGATATGCGCTTGCGGCCGTGGGGTGATGGCAGCGATCTGGCTATTCATCTATCCGCCTTGCAAAAGTATTTTTCCTTGCATGGGCGCGCATGGGAGCGTTTTGCATGGTTAAAGGCGCGTGTAGTGGGACAAATAGAGTCGCCATTTTATGACCGAATACAAGCGCTCATTAGGCCTTTTGTCTTTCGCTATTATGTCGATTACAGTGCTTTTTCAGCGCTCAGAGAAATGAAGTCTTTGATTCAGAACCAAGTGGCGCAGCGTGAAGATTTGGATAATATTAAGCTGGGTGCGGGCGGGATTCGAGATATTGAGTTTATCGTACAAGCTTTCCAATTGATTTATGGCGGTCGGCATCCACAGCTACAGGTTAAGTCGTGTTTACAAGCCATGCAGGCGTTATATGAGCTCAAATATTTAGAGCTGTCAACTTATGAGCAGCTGCAAGCGGCCTATCGCTTTTTGCGTCGACTTGAGCATGGCATTCAGGCCATCAATGATCAGCAGACCCAGCGCTTACCCCATGACCACTATTGGCAGCACAATCTCGCCATTACCCTTGGGTTTGAAGATTGGCAGGCATTGCTGAACACACTGAACAGTCATCGAAACAATGTAAATATACCATTTGAGCGCATGGTGACCGAACGTCAGGTTCCCGCTAAAGAAGATACCGAGCTCGAACCAGCTCATTTTGAAGAACAAATTGCCAGTTTGGATCAAGTATTGACAGAAGAGAACCGCGCGCAGTTGCAAGAGTTTTGGCAATCAAAGATGGTCGCCAACTTGAGTGATGAAGCCAGAGAGCGCCTGGATGATGCGTATCCTGTGATTGTCCATGCGTTACTGGCGCATCAAGAACAGCAGCAGCTGGCCAATACCGCTCTGCCACGCTTGATTGCCTTACTAGAAGCGATTTGCCGCCGTTCTATTTATTTGGTCATGATTGCCGAAAACCCCAATGCAACCATTGAGCTGATACCAATGCTATCAGCTAGCCCTTGGATTGCAAAAGAGCTGGCGCATTACCCAGTACTGCTAGATACTTTCTTACAACAGCGCTACCGTCACTTGCCAGACAAGCTAGAGCTGCATGATATCTTGCGCCAGCAGCTACTGCGTGTAGAGCCTAACGACGAAGAAGAGCTGCTTAGCGTATTGCGACTGTTCAAAAAAAATCAGGTACTGGCTGTTGCTGCCAGTGATGTGTTGGCTGAACGGCCAATTATGAAAGTGTCTGATTCACTCACTTATATCGCGGCAGTGGTATTAGAGGCAGCACTTGAGCGCGCCTTTGCAGAGATTGTCAAACGCTATGGATATCCTATCGGTCAAGATGGCGATCCGGTCACTGAAGCCGATTGTGGTTTTGCGATTATCGGTTATGGCAAACTTGGCGGTCTTGAATTATCGTATTCTTCTGATTTGGATTTGGTATTTTTACATAAGATAAAAGAGCAGGGTATGACTACGGGTGAAAAATCAGTGAGTGGTATGAAGTTCGCTGCTCGTCTGGTGCAAAAACTGATGAATTACCTCAATACTCAAACTCGTGATGGCCGTGTTTATGAGATTGACATGCGCCTGCGCCCATCTGGTAACGCCGGTATGATGGTGGTTTCTTGTCATGCGTTTGAGACCTACCAGCTCGAAAAAGCTTGGGCATGGGAGCATCAGGCCTTGGTGAGAGCACGGGCAATATGTGGGGACAAACGAGTGACAGCACTTTTTTGTGATATTCGCCGCAATGTGTTGGCACTACCGCGTACGATTGAGCAAGTTCGAATCGATGTCACCAGTATGCGCATAAAAATGCAAAAACATCTGGGCACCAGTCAATGGCAGCAACAAGCGGGTAAATTTCATCTAAAACAAGATGCGGGCGGCATTGTAGATATTGAGTTTTTGGCACAGTTTGCGGTATTGGCCTATTCACACGATCACCCAAGTTTGACGAAGTGGAGCGACAATGTGCGTATTTTTGAAGAAGTCGCGGCACTCGGTATTTGGGAGGAGCAAGTATGTCAGGATTTGACCGATGCTTATCTGCGCATACGCGCCGCCACTCATCAATTGGCTTTGTCCGAGCAGTCATTATTGGTTGATGAATCTCTGTGGCAAGAGACGCGAGCATTGGTACAAGCGCAGTGGCAGCATCTTATGGGCGTAGACTCAACGGAGTAAAATAATATTACGCCTCTACATTATTATTTATATATGTAGAGCAATAGGCTTAAATGCAAAGTATTGATTCAAATTTTTAATATAAACAAAAGCCATCCAGACATAAACTAAAACCTTGCATTTGCCAGTATTGCCAGTGATATAATCGCTAGCACATCATCATAATTGTATAGTTAATCCTATATGAATCGGATACGGTGTCGGGCTCGCTCGGTTTGCGACTAGTAATGCTTCGACGCGCTTTCACATGCCAACCCGATATCTGAATTATCTTGAACCGACTACATAGCAGACGTTTGCAATAATGAATCTTTATTTTGATAATAAAAATCGCTGCTGTGGTGTTATCATATGATGTTGTTAAATACCGTTAATTAAAATTTACTCAAAAAAGTTAGACGCCAGCGCTAGCATAAGGACTATAAAATGAATATGGCAACACAAGATGGTAAGCTTTGGATGAATGGCACAATGATCGAACAGCCAGATGCTAAAGTCCATGTACTAACGCATAGCCTGCATTACGGTATGGCTGTGTTCGAAGGAGTGCGGGCTTACCAAACTGATGATAAGCGCACGGCAATTTTTCGCCTAAAAGACCATACTGAGCGTCTGTTAGGTTCTGCAAAAATCTTTCAAATGAATGTACCGTTTGATGCAGCGGCACTTGAGCAAGCGCAAAAAGATGTGGTTAAGCAAAACAACTTGGCAGAAGCCTATATTCGTCCGCTTATTTGGGTTGGCGCAGAAAAATTGGGTCTATCATCACGTGACAATAGCATCAATGCCATGGTTGCTGCGTGGCATTGGGGTGCTTATTTGGGCGAAGACGGTATCCAAAACGGTATCCGAGTAAAAACGTCTTCTTATTCTCATCATTTGCCTAACGTCACCATGTGCAAGGCTAAAGCCTCGAGCAACTATCCGGTGTCTATCATGGCCAACCAAGAAGTCACGCGTAATGGCTATGATGAAGCTATCTTGATGGACCCACAAGGTTATGTCTGCCAAGGCGCGGGCGAGAACTTATTCTTAGTCAAAGATGGTGTACTGCATACCCCAGATTTGGGCGGCGGTGCGCTTGACGGTATCACTCGCCGCACTATCATTCAGTTTGCTGAAGATTTGGGTATCAAAGTCGTCGAGCGCCGCATCACGCGTGACGAGTTTTACTTAGCAGATGAAATCTTTATGACTGGCACCGCTGCTGAAGTGACGCCTATTCGTGAATACGATGACCGTACTATCGGTAATGGTGGTCGTGGACCCTTGACGGAAAAATTGCAAACCTTGTACTTTGATGTGGTTCATGGTCGCAATGAGCAGTATATGGATTGGTTAAGCTTTATTGATTAATAACAGAGTGATTTGAACAGATTGAAGAGGCTGAACGCAATCGTTCAGCTTTTTTTATGCTAATATATTCGTCATATTATTTACCCACACGATTAAAGTGAGCAGTTCCAATGCCGATAGATTCTAAAACAACCGACAACGAAAATATTAAACAAATTATTTGTATCAAATGGGGTGCTAAGTACGGCGCCGATTACGCCAATAAACTCTATGGTATGGTCTCTCGCAATATTACCCCGCCGTTCCGTTTTGTCTGTTTTACCGATGATACAACAGACGTACGTTCAGAGATTGAATGCCAGCCTTTACCTGAAATTGATTATCCTATGCCAGTAGGTACTTCTGGACAATGGCCAAAATCACGTTTATGGAGTGAGAAGCTAGGTAATGTAGAGGGTGACGTACTTTTTTTGGATTTGGATGTGGTGATTGTTGGCAATTTGGATGTTTTTTTTGAATATAAGCCTGAAAAAGAGGTGGTATTGACACGCAATATGACAAATCCACTTGAAAAGCTTGGGCAGACGTCATTATTCAGGTTTCCTGTTGGTAAATTGGTCTCTTTGCAAAAGCTATTTGCCACTGACCCTCAAGGTATTGCCGAAAAATACCGTTTTGAACAGCGTTTTGTCACTCGTCATGCGCCAGGTGGGGTTGAGTTTTATCCCAGACGCTGGGTGAGACACTTTAGGTTTGAGTGTAAACGATCCTTTCCGTTGAACTATTTTTTGCCTGCAAAACTGCCAAAAGATACTCGTGTTGTTATTTTTGCTGGAGGTGCTCTTAATCCACCCGAGGCAATTGAGGGTCGCTATCGTACAGAATATCCGAATGATGCTAAAGAGCATATTAAACTTTTGAAGACTTCGGAAACAGCTAAGAAAAGACCGTTTCGTCATTTGCGACATTTTATTTTACCCACTCCTTGGGTTGAAAAGTATTGGCGGGAGTAAAATGTTTAAAACGAACTAATTTAGTTCTATTGAAGCTTCGTGGATGACTTTATTTAAGTAAGTTCTTAACGATAAACTTATTATTTCTGTTGAAGGAAAGATATGATAAATATATTCTATATTAATTTAGATAATAGAGTAGATCGTCAGGATAATATAATACAACAAATGAGTAATTTGAATTTAGTAGCACAAAGGGTATCTGCTTCTGTTGGTAAGGATCTAAGTGTAGAAGAAAAATCCTTTATTGATTATGATAAGTTTTTATGTTTAATGAAACGTACAATTACTGATGGAGAAATTGGATGCGCACTATCACATCACAGAATTTGGAATTATGTTTTAGAGAATGATATCGACTATGCATTAGTCATGGAAGACGACGTAATCTTTGATAAAAGATTGGTCGAAGTTATCAGCGATTGTCAGAACTATCAATATTTTGATTTTATTAATTTCTCTACAACAACTCCATACTCTTATAATAGTCAAGTGGCACGCAATTTTATAGATAAGGGTATGTATACTCGTCCTAAATGCCCACAGCTCTTTAAAGAGTGGAGGTTGTTAGAGTGGCGTAACAAATGGCGAATTTATAAATTAAAGCCAATAACTGATGAATTAACAATATGTGAATGTGATCCAGCACCAGCGTTAGGTAGTGGCTATATCATTTCAAGAAAAGCAGCATTTGAGTTTCTACAATCTAGCAATCATTTATTTTATCCTATTGATTATGTATGGAGATATGCAACTTGTGAGCTTAGACAGGGTTTTATTTCTACCTCACTCATTAATCAAAAACAGGTTGATAGTGATATTTTTGGAAGAGAGGAAAAATGCGAGCTGAACATTACGCAGCATGTTCATAGACTGTTCTTAAAGCGAGCGCGGCGACATAGAATTAAAGATATCAAAAAAATGTATGGGTAATTAAGTAATGATTAATAATATAAAACAAAACAAAACAGTCATTCTTACTATTTTCAGCCTACAAGGTGGAGGTGCAGAAAGATTTGTTATAACGTTAGCTGAAGGGTTTAAAATACTAGGATATGAGCCACATATCGTTTGTTTTAAATCGCAAATTGATTATGAAAAGCCTGATATTCCGTTACATTTCTTGTCTTATCAATCTTATCGTTGGTTACCAAAAGGTATACGCCACCGTATTTTTGCCAAAGTATTTGATAGCTATGTGCGTCGACATATTACTGATAAGCCTGTATTAACCTTATCCAATCTATGGCAAGTTGATCAGACACTTACACATAGCCAGCTTCCTAATAAAGTATTTGTGATTCATAATACATTATCTAAAGAAAAACAAGTTCACACCTATCTAAATGATCATGCATTACGAGAAGTGTATCAGTCTCAAAATGTAGTTGCTGTAAGTAAGGGGGCCAAGGAAGATTTTCTCACTATTGTCCCTAATGTTAAGGCATTAACTGCTATTCATAATCCTATTGACCAAGAGAGCATTATAATTCAGTCACAGAAAACTGAGGAGCTGCAAAATATTGAAAAAAAATATCCTATATTGAAAAAAGGATATATCGTGCATGTAGGTAAGTTTAAAGCACAGAAAAATCATATTGCATTGATTAACGCCTATGCCAAATCAAAAAAGAGTTTACCTCTACTTTTAGTAGGGCAAGGAGAGCTACAGTCGCAATGTAAAGAGTTATGTAAAGAGCTAAGATTACAAGATAAGGTTATATTTGTAGGTTTTATTCCAAATCCTTACCCTTTAATTGCTCATTCGAAAGGTATGGTGTTATCTTCAATATATGAAGGTTTTGGACTAGTGATTGCAGAATCATTAGCGCTTGGAGTTCCAGTGATAAGCACCGATTGTGATTCAGGCCCTAGAGAACTATTACCAAAACATCACTTGGTTGCTGTTGGAGATATTCAAGGCTTGGCAGATAAATTAGATGATTTGATGCAAAATCCACATAGTTTTAGCAGTGACTTTGATGTAAGTCTTTTACCTAAGTCAGTTGCTATGCAGTATCTGAACATGGTTTGAGTAAATAGTCTCAATGGTTTCATAGCTAACGGGGCTTAAGGTTTTAGTAAGGCGTTTAAATATACAAAATCACTTTGTTTGGGTGCGATTTCTAAATATTTTGATTGGCTAGAATATTTAGCTTGGATAAATCCCATACCTAATTGAGCACTGATACGTCGTGACTTGTATTTGAACTTATCAATTAAATCTTTAGCTGGTGGCTTACTATTGGCTGGTGTTGAAATATTACTGCTCGCAATAGTACTAAGTTGTAATTCTGGCATGCCATAATGCTGAGCCATATCCATTTGCATGGCAAGCGCAGGCACTGTTTGCGCGCTCTTTAAGTCTTTGGTATGACAAAGCAGTGCATCTGCTAGTCCTGCGCCAAATTTTTCTACAGAATCTAATAAAATTTGTGCACCTTTTGGGGTAAGTAAATAAGCTGCCGCTCCTGACTTATCTATAAATAACTCATGCAGAGAAATATCATCAGATATATTAATACCATGATTATTAATAAGCTTTTTACGTCCACGAGTCTCAAAAGTTATATGATCATACTTGATATCTTGATTGCCACTTATCTCAAAAAGAGTCGTTGGCAAGTCTTGAGATAATAGGGCGTCATCCTCAAGAATTAAAAACGATTGCTCGCTATTAGCCACATGCCGCCATACTAGATAATGGCTCAAAAAACAGGCCACCTCTGTGCGCCTAAGTTTACGTTGCCAGTCATTTGCCCATTTTTCATACTCATATTCTGTCAAGCTATCTACAGAAATAGCTTCCCAGCGTTGATAGGGGATTGCAAGTTTATCTAGCTGCTTACTCTGAAAGTCCCAACGTTGTTTGGCGCTATCTAGGTTAATGACCAAGGCGGTTATTTTTGACTGATATGACATTATCTCTATCCCTTCCACCAAGCAGTTTTATCGCGAGTATGTAAATCACGAAAACGTGAATATACAGTACTAGCTTCAGGTTTTTGTACTCGTTCGAAAATTTCAATGACTAAATCGCCTAGCGGATGAGACTGGGCTAGTTTATCTAAACGCCAGCGCATATTACGCAGCGTATCATCAGTACCAACAGCAAATCCTGCTACGCCATCAAACAAAGCTAGTCTCTCATTTTGTAAAGAGGTATAGCGTCCATCATCAGGCTTAGAATTATCTATTGCAGTAAGATAACGCTCGCTTTCTTGTAACTTAATGGTATTGACTAAAATAACCGCATTCATTAGCAGGGCTTTTAGATAATCATCATTACTATAGTCGATAAATGTATCACAAGCAGAAATAAGCCAGCGGGTATTTAATGCGTGGATCAAGTACTCTTTTTGCTCATACCAAAGTTGTTCAAATAGCTTAAACTCTTTATCAATTTGATAGCCTCGACGAATAAGCACTATCAAGGTGGCATGATAATATGCAAGCTCTGACTGACCAACAAATTCACATCTTAGGTTTTCAAGATGATTTTGCAGGTTTTTATCAGAGCCATAAGTATATTCAATATGGGAGCCATTTATCATTTGCTCACGCATTTCATCCCAGCCCAACTGATCAAACTTTTTTGCTACGGTAGCTGCGCCAAGCCTTTTGCGATGCTGATTTAAGGAAAAAAGACTGGCCAATTTAGATTTAGGTGTTTTCATTACCAGTGCTCCTGTAACTACGGACTTGATTTTGTATGTTTATGATATTTATCACCATCGATAGCATTAGGTTGCTGATGAATTAGTCTTACTATGGAAAATAACGATTTTTGCGCCATTAGGTGACTCTAGTGCTTGTATAATGTTAAATGGCAAAAGTGCAATATATTAGTATTTAAATCTAACACACTCTAATTCAAGTAATTTTTTCTTACAATGGATAGATATTGAAACATGGATTCCTAATTTTTTACTAAACATACGTTCATTATAATAACTTCTTTGTTTTGAATATTATAAAATGGTTAGTCGCTCCCAAATAAATCGCGAGTGAATACCTTGTCCGCGACATCTTCTATATCAGCAGAAAGTCTATTGGCTACGATAACATCACTAATTGATTTGAACTCTTCCAAGTCCTTTATCACTTTTGAGTTAAAAAACTCACTCTCTTCCAGCACTGGCTCATATACCACGACTTCTATGCCTTTTGCTTTGATGCGCTTCATAATACCTTGTATCGCAGAAGCTCTAAAATTGTCTGATCCACTTTTCATGACCAATCGATGTATGCCCACGATTTTTGGCTGTTTTTCGATAATTTTATCAGCAATAAAGTCTTTGCGAGTTCTATTAGAATCGACAATAGCTTTTATAAGATTGCTCGGGACTTCATCATAATTTGCCAATAGCTGCTTAGTATCTTTGGGTAGGCAGTAGCCGCCATAGCCAAATGACGGATTGTTATAATGATTACCTATACGTGGGTCTAAGCCAACGCCCTCAATGATTTGCTTGGTGGACAGCCCAAACGTCTGCGCATAAGTATCCAGCTCATTAAAGTAAGCCACACGCATAGCTAGATAAGTGTTTGAGAACAGCTTAATGGCCTCAGCTTCTGTCGGCTCAGTAAACAGCAGTGGTACGTCCTTTTTTATCGCCCCTTGTAATAGTAAGTTTGCAAACTGTTCTGCGCGCTCCGATTGTTCCCCGACGATAATTCTAGAAGGATAAAGGTTATCATGTAGCGCTTGGCCTTCTCTTAAGAACTCAGGGGAGAAGATGATATTATCGGTGTTATAGCGCTCTCTTACACTCATAGTATAACCAACTGGCACCGTTGACTTAATAACGATTAACGCCTGTGTATTGACTGATAATATCTCTTCAATCACCGCTTCTACGGTTGAGGTATTAAAATAATTGGTCTTAGGGTCATAATCAGTTGGTGTGGCTATAATGATAAAGTCTGCATTTTCATAGGCTTTTTTAGCATTTAAAGTAGCGGTAAAATCAATGGCCTTGTTTAATAAAAAATCTTCAATATCTTTGTCTTCAATTGGTGATTTTTTAGCATTGAGCATATCAATTTTTTCAGCAACCACATCGACCGCGATCACTTCATTATGCTGCGCTAGTAGCATCGCGTTTGATAAGCCTACGTAGCCTGTACCTACTACTGATATTTTCATAATGCATCCAAATGATTGCTAAGTTAGGTTTAAAAGCGTTAGCGTTAGCGCTTAGGTTTGTTAGTATCTGCTAGCACTGAGTTAGGCAAATAAGCTGAGAATTTATCTCTCATGGCCTGACTGACCCTCATATAAGATTCTGCCTCAAGTAAATCTAAGCTTTGAATACAGCCGTACTTGATAGCATTATCCTCTAACGCGGCTATAAAGCCCTTAACACCATCATTATTCTTTAGATAGTTAATAGACGTATCGGGTTTCAACTCGGCTTGGCCTTTTTGGATTTTTAAATGATTCATCAGGGTTATAGGGTTGACTTGAGCTACGTCTCTGAATTTATATTTAATTTGGCTTTCTAAAAATTGTGGATGGCTAAGCAGATAGTTTTGTAGTACCTTTTTATCAACGATATGTGGATAATGGTGAATTTCAAAGAACTCATCCATATTCAATATTTTGGCACTTAACATCTGTGCTACGGTGTGGCTTGGTTGTACTGGTGTTGCCAAGAATTTAAATCGAGATTTTCGGAAATTGAGCTTGGCATTCAGAACTGTACTTTTACGCCAATGACCATGAATCACAAGCTTTTCTTTATCCAAAAAATCCTCTATAGCGACGGGCTGATTAAAAAAGAAATCGTCGTTCATATAAATAAAATAATCGGATAAGCCTTCAATATTACTTATCATAGTTTCAATTGAGCGAGTATTGAAAGTAGGCAAAAATTCTTCATAGCCTAAAAATATATCTTTATGATCAATAATACGTATTTTATCCATGGCACAGATATTTTGTTTGGCAAACTCATCTATAAACGTAGGCTGCTGTTGATCGCTAACAATATAAATATGACGACAAAAAGGAGCGTACTTTAGAATAGAAGCAATATTATAATATATTTCATCATCACTAGCGAAACGGGTGGCAGTTATCGCATCTGAGGCCACTGATTTGTCGGACTTGTATTGGTTCCTCTTTGCTTTTAGGATCGGGTCAGCACCATCTACCCAAGCAATCACGATATCTATCTGCTCTTCACCAGCTGCTGTCATGAGTGTTCCTATCGTTTTATTACCAATACGTTTATATAGTCAATCTACTGTAAAAAGGTTACAGCGTTAACCTCGCTTGAGGTATGAGCTATACCTCTGCACGCGTTTGCCTTGTGCCACTTTTAAATTTAAGCGACTATAGTCAAGGATAAGGCTAATTATTAATTTAAACATTGTTCAAGTATTCACAAAGCACTTATTCAGAAATTGAGCCCCAATATATTAAGCCCTTATAGATAATCATATCTAATCGCGCGCTTATTCACTTTGTTCGTGGCATTTGGCTTAAGGCCAGTATCTAACAGGTTTCCGCTATTATAAAAGATAAAAGTCTGCTAATGACACCTAAGTGAGTGGGACAGGTAATATATTGTATCAATGCTGTTCATTCTAAACAGGCGATATATTTAAAAAGTTTATCAAACTAAAAGTAGGGGAGACTATCATACAAGGCAAGATTGCTGCAATAATTAACGGATAAGCGACGCTTTGGCAATCCACGCAACCTGCTTGTTCTTTATCCATATTAAAAATACGAATTTATACAACAACGGCAATTATATTAAGATCGCTATGATGCAACCCATTATTCTACTGATACTAAAGGCGCTTGAAGGTCGCGGTGCTGAGCGCATGGTCACGACCTTGGCACGGGCCTATGCCGATTTAAATTACGACGTCCATGTACTTTGTCTCGAATATACCCGAGATATGCCATTAGATTCATGCGTGCATGTTCATGTGGTGCCGTACGATCAAGTGTTTGCTGAGCAAGTATTTGCACCCGATTCCGAGCAAGCAAATGCCTATAGAGCGGTGGCGCAACGGATAGATGAGTATGTACTCGGCAATATAGGCGTACCTGATCTTATTCTAGCCAATATCTACAAAATCAACTGCATAATGGCGTATAGCCAATTAACAAATATCATCAATGTATTGCATACGGCAGTGTCCAGACAGTTTCAAGAGAAGCTAATCAGCGATCTGCAAACAACCATTACCCACCTAAAAATGGTGTATGGTGCCCATTCGTGTAGCTGTGTTAGCGATGGTGCACGACAGGATTTGTTAGCATTGATAGGCAATGTGAATAAGACGACGACCATTTATAATCCTTGCGCTATCGATGATATAAAAAAAGCAGCTAAGCAGCCATTGGCTCTCAGCCAGTTCGGTATTACGTATAAAAAATATATGATTCACGTGGCCTCATTCGATAGTATGAAAGGTCATCATGAGTTATTGCATGCTTACGCCAAAACAGCACGCAGCTATCCTTTAGGTTTGAGGGTTTTGGTTATACCATCGTCGAGGCACAAGCGCTAGGCGTACCGATAATCAGTACAGATTGTCCGTTTGGCCCAAGAGAGTTGTTGCCGGCGCAGAACCTAGTCTCCCTAGGCGATATCGAGGGCTTAGCATCGCTGATGAATCAAGTAACGGCTCATCCGCACAGTTATCTTCAACGACACGAGGTAAGCCGGGCGTTAGTTCTATATTACCTTTCCAGATTTTTACCGAAGCCTCTTTTATTCGTTCAAATGTTGAGTAAACCATCGGCATCGCAAGAACTCGAATAAAGGATTGTTGACAGGGTCACTGCCAATAAGGTATCAGCCAAGGACTTGGCTTTACGTGGCGATACCATTTACCGCCGCCGCCTTTAATGGCATCTGGCGGGTTAATCTCACCATGAAAGACAACAATTTTTGCACCATCAGGCAGCGTAGGCGTACGTACCAAATTAAGAGGAATGGGCGCGATACATTGGTACTTGAAGCTGACGCACCACGTCTTATCCCAATATTCTAAGTGGTGATGCTCACGTAAGTAATTGGATAAATAAGCTTGCTCATGACGAACTTGAGTACGAATAGTCTCAAAGTTACGTTCAAAGTTTGTCAGCAAATCAGGGTAGGTGTTCATCCCAATATTAAAGCGATAAACCGAGCTATTACCAATCATCCGCCATGGCTTTTTCCAGTCACGAATGATGACGACGCTATCATCGTATTTGGCTTTATAAGTAAAAAAGCTATCAATATTATCAACGATAACGATATCGATGTCTAAGAATAAGGCGACACCTTTAAGGCCATATAGTTCTGGCTTAAAAGTGGTGAGTTTCTTCCAACCACGCTCCGGTCCTGCTGGTAAATCCATCTCAGGGATAGGATGACAAATGACCGCAGGGTCGATGCCCGTGCTGTCATCGGTTAAGCAAATCATCTGAAAATCTAAGGTCAAATGGCGATTGACCATATTGTATAGACGGTTGACGTATTCAGGACCGTACTTATCACCCCATTTCATACAAATAATATATCGCTGTCCCGCTCGCGAAGTATCTTTTTTGGTTCTATTTTTTGATAAGTTTTCGGCTACGTCAGTTACCATGGTGTACTCGTATTGATATGAATAAAAAAATATTACATTCAAAATTAGGAGGCATGAAAGTATGAGTCAATGTTAGCACAGCTGTCATTGGCGATATGTTTAAACGTTTAAAAATTTGTATGGTTATTACTGCTGATCATCGTTAGGAAGTTTTTTATGATCATCTTTACTATTAGAAGGCAATGAAGAATGAGACTGGTTGGTACGAATAAAATTTGCCAATACTGTGTCATCAGCGCGATAAGGATTGCCCAAAATAGGGATATGCTTAAAACGTCGATAGCCCCACATATAATGACTGAATTTGTCTTCTATCATATATTGCATTGCTTGATTGAGGGCGTAGGCAGCGACAGACGCATCACGGTTGTAAAGGGCAGGATCATCAAGTCGGTAACAATAAATATCGAAACCCCGTCCGTCGTCACGGCGAATACAAGATAAGCCGACCAGCGCACACTTGGTCTTGCTAGCGAGTTTGGAGGCGAGCGTACTGGTTAAGGTCTCAATACCAAAAAAAGGCACGACAACGCCCCCTGAGGGATCGGGGACATGGTCGGGTAGTATAATACTAAAGCCCCCTTGTTTGAGGGTCTTAAAGATGGCTTTGACACCGCTACCATCAGTGGGTACTAGCGTGGCGTTAAGGCGTGCTCGACCTTGTAGTATGAAGTCGTCGGTCAAATTGCCCTTGGCTGGCTTGTACATGATGGTCGGTGAGCCAAATTGATTAAGCCACGCGTTCATCATCTCCCAGGTACCGAGATGTGGAACGATAGCTAGCATACCATTGGTACTAGCCAGTCCTTCTAACAAAATGTCTTTGTTATGCACATCACGAATCTGAGCGATACTCCACTCAGGTGGCATCGCCCAGCTTTTGATAGACTCGATACTGGTCATAGACTGATGATAAATAATGTCTTTGACTAAAGCCTGTCTTTGATTATCTGGTAGTGCATGATGAATCAGCGCCAGATTAATATTGACAGTACGCATAATACTCAGACTGGGTATTTTTACGATTACCCAAGCAACAAAACGTGCCAGTATCTGTAACACAGACAGTGGCACGAATTTGAAAACATCATACGGATTCATGACCATTCACATGATAATGAATCACATAGCAAATCAGTTAAAACACATCTGAGCATCATGAGACCATTTATTTAGCAGGTTATTTGGCATCAGCCTGTGCTTTTTCGCGCACACGAATACCAAGATCACGTAGCTGCTTGCTATCAACTTCAGCAGGTGCTTGAGTTAGTGGACACTCAGCAGTTTTGGTTTTTGGGAAAGCGATAACATCACGAATAGAGTCCGCGCCTACCATCAGCATAATCAAACGATCTAAACCAAAGGCCAAGCCACCATGCGGAGGCGCACCGAATTTTAGCGCATCAAGTAAGAAGCCAAACTTGTCTTCAGCTTCTTGCTCACCGATACCTAAAGCTTCAAGTACAGCTTGTTGCATATCAAAAGTATTGATACGTAAGCTACCACCACCAACTTCAGTGCCATTCAGTACCATATCATAAGCGATAGAAAGGGCAGCTTCAGGATTGGTTTTTAGCTCTTCAACAGAACCTTTTGGCTTCGTGAATGGATGATGCATCGACGTCCAGCGACCATCATCAGTCTCTTCAAACATTGGGAAGTCAGTCACCCAAAGTGGTGCCCACTGACAAGTGGTCATCTCAAGGTCTAGACCGATTTTTTGGCGTAGGGCACCGATTGCATCGTTTACGACACTGGCTTTATCTGCACCAAAGAAGATAATATCATTGCTTTCTGCACCAGTACGCTCAATTAAGCTTACCAACACATCGTCGGGCATGTTTTTAATGATAGGAGACTGCAAGCCAGACTCTTTATCGACACCGTTATTGATATTAGCTGCGTCATTGACTTTGATATAAGCCAAACCACGTGCACCATAAATACCGACAAACTTGGTATAAGCATCGATTTGCTTACGGCTGAGTGATGCGCCACCAGGAATACGTAGAGCAGCAACACGACCTTTAGGATCGTTCGCAGGACCGGCAAATACTTTGAAATCAACGTCTTTCATTAAATCGGCAACGTCGACCAATTTTAATGGAATACGTAAGTCAGGCTTGTCTGAGGCATAGTCACGCATCGCTTCAGCGTAAGTCATACGTGGGAAATCTTCAAACTCCACATCCATCATGGTTTTGAATAAATGCTTAATCAAACCTTCGTTAATGTTCATGATTTCTTCTTCGTTTAAGAAAGAAGTTTCAATATCCACCTGAGTAAATTCAGGCTGACGATCGGCACGTAAGTCTTCGTCACGGAAGCATTTAGCGATTTGATAATAACGGTCAAATCCTGACACCATTAACAATTGCTTAAATAGCTGTGGCGACTGCGGCAAGGCAAAGAAGTTACCAGGACGTGTACGAGAAGGCACCAAATAATCACGCGCACCTTCTGGCGTTGCACGAGTCAAGATAGGGGTTTCAACGTCTAAGAAACCATGGTCATCTAAATAGCGACGAATCGTTGAAGTGGCTTTGGCACGGAACACCATGCGCTCTTGCATTTGCGGACGGCGCATATCAAGGTAGCGGTATTTCAAGCGCAAGTCTTCTGATACCGTGGTTTTCTCATCATTCAATGGGAACGGTGGGGTTTCAGATTTTGCCAATACTTCGATTTCTTTCGCCAGTAGCTCAATCTGACCACTGGTCATATTATTGTTTTCAGTACCTTCATAACGGCGACGTACGCGACCGGTAATTTTTAGCACATATTCAGGACGTACCGCATCAGCAGTAGCAAAGGCTTCTGGGGTATCAGGATCCACGACTACTTGCAAGATACCAGCGCGGTCACGCATGTCTAAAAAAATTACGCCACCGTGATCGCGACGACG
Organism: Psychrobacter sp. TB67; assembly: GCF_000511065.1. NCBI lineage: Bacteria > Pseudomonadati > Pseudomonadota > Gammaproteobacteria > Moraxellales > Moraxellaceae > Psychrobacter > Psychrobacter sp. TB67. The sequence goes on along the minus strand of NZ_AYYA01000066.1, from coordinate 17,143 downwards.
ATGTACCCAACCTACGATACTAATGGTTTGCTCAATGAAGCTTTCGGTTACGGCTCCGCAATATTCGTCTCGGTATTCGCTATGCGTCATAGTGCTTTGCGTCATAATAAGGTTATCCAGTTGTCAGCCCAATTCGAAATACAATAATGCAGCCATTGTTGCGCGATTCAAGCGATGCGCAAAAAAAAGCACAAACAACGCGATTAAGACAAATGGTCATCACGTTGGCTGCAGAAAATATGATATAAACGCATATTATGCCTAAACTGCCTTTGTTATACAACCAGCTAAGTTATACAACTAGCCCAGTCCAATCAAAACACACGAGCGCGTCGGTCTCGAGAGTCGGCATCAAAGGTATTTATTCAGTAACATCTGTATTGGGTTAAATATTGTCATTTTGCTTGAAAATATTGCGAAGCGTGCGCATATCAACCGCACGCTAATAAAAACAGCTATAGTCATTCCACTATAAAAATATTACTGCGTTGACCTCGCTTGAAGTATCACCTATACATCACCACTCGGTTGCCTTGTACTACTTTTAAATTGAATCGACTATATATAGATATATCTACTGACTTGAGGATTTGTATTATGCTATTTCATCCCCCCAAAAACCCTGTTGAGCTAAAAGTACTACATCTGAATGAAAGCCAAAAGCAACGCCGTGAAGATCTTATGGAGGCCACTCAAGGCAAAGCTGCTCTCAAGCAATTCAAAAAAGCCATGGCTAAAAAAGCCAAGCAAGCGCTAAAAGCCAAAAGTAAGAAAAAAAACGTGGCTGATAAACATCAGGTCTTTGTCCTCGATTTTGATGGTGATATCAAAGCCACGGCGGTCAAGCATCTTCGTGAAGAAATCAGTACGCTCATCAGTACTGCCAATAAAGGTGATGAAGTCGTGGTGCGCCTAGAATCAGGTGGCGGTTTGGTTCATGGTTATGGATTGGCAGCGGCACAGTTGGCGCGTCTAAAAGATGCCGGTCTAAAACTAACGGTCTGTGTCGATAAAGTCGCGGCGAGTGGCGGTTATATGATGGCATGTGTCGCGGATAATATCGTCGCCGCACCATTTGCCATTATCGGCTCGATTGGTGTGGTGTCACAATTGCCCAACTTCCATAAATGGCTCAAAAACCATGACGTCGATTATGAGATGTTTACCGCTGGTGATTACAAGCGTACGGTGACGGTATTTGGAGAAAACGATGCCGAAGATCGCGCTAAGTACCAAGAAGAGCTAGAGCAGACGCATGAGTTGTTTAAGCATTTCGTCAATCGTTATCGTTCAATGCTAGACTTAGATAAAGTCGCCACGGGTGAGCATTGGTATGGTGAGGACGCTGTGCATCTGAACTTGGTTGATAAACTGCAAACCTCAGACAGCTACCTTTTAGAGTTGATGGAAAACAATGAAGTGTATGCGCTGCATTCTCGTCAAAAACCAACCTTTGCTGAAAAACTAGGATTGGCTCAAGCGGCAGAAGCGACACTCAGCATAGCCATCGATAAGCTGCCAGACGCCTTAGCACGTTTTGATTTTAACAGTCGTCTGAATATTCTTAAATAGCTTTAGATATCATCAGGGTATTCAACAGCTGATATTGTAGTCGCTATATTCTGAATCGTGCATTGTTTGCATTTTGTAAAAGGCGTGTCCTAGCTGGTCGCGCCTTTTTGCTGTTTAATCGTAATTGCTGTGTTATAAATGGTGCATACAAAGCAGAGTATACGTACGTACACTATAAAGTTTTATTCAGTTTTTAATTAATGCTTGATTAAAATAATCAACACAGAAAAGGAAGTCATTATGTCTAACAATACATTGATGTTTACGGCGACAGAACATGGTCAAGCCATGCATGCCAGAGTTAAGGAATTTATCGAAACCCAAATTGAGCCAATCGAGGCGCAGTTTTGGGCGGATTGTCATGAGCAAAATCCGGATGGTAACTGGAAAAATTGGCAATGGCCAGAAAAGTATGAGAGCTTACGTAAACAAGCACGCGAAGCAGGCTTATGGAATTTATTTTTACCTGACGACACCTTAGGCGCTGGGCTTTCAGTGACTGATTATGCACCGATTGCCGAGTTGACTGGTCGCAGTTTGCTCGCGCCTTATGTATTCAACTGCAATGCCCCTGATAGCGGCAATATGGAATTGCTATGGCGCTATGGTTCTAAGGAGCAGCAAGACAAATGGATGACCCCAATTTTAGAGGGTAAAACGCGTTCGGTCTTTTGTATGACTGAGCCTGATGTTGCCTCAAGTGATGCCACCAATATGCAAGCGACTGCTGTTGTCGATGGTGATGAGATTGTTATCAATGGTAGTAAATGGTGGTCATCGGGTCTGGGTGATCCGGCTGTCGATGTGCTGATTGTGATGGCTTACACTCCTGATGATAGTAAAGGCCGTCATCAACAGCACTCTATGGTACTAGTACCGGCAAAAACCGAAGGCGTTAATATCGAGCGTATGCTCAAAGTATTTGGTGATTATGATGCGCCGCACGGTCATGGTGAAGTCAGCTTTAATAATGTCCGCGTGCCCGTCAGCCACTTTATTGGTGGACCGGGTATGGGCTTTGAAATTGCGCAGGGTCGTCTAGGGCCAGGTCGCATTCATCATTGCATGCGTTGTATTGGGGCGGCCGAAAAGTCGCTAGAGTTGGCAGTCAATCGCGGTATGCAACGCAGCGCTTTTGGTAAGCCATTACTACAATTGGGTGGCAACTTCGAGCGTATCGCTGAAGCGCGTATCAAGATTGATCAAGCACGCTTGCTGACACTATACGCGGCGCAGAAAATGGACGCCCAAGGTACCAAAGCAGCACTCACAGAAATCTCTGCTATTAAAGTCGTTGCACCGACTGTGTTACAAGAAGTGGTCGATATGGCGATTCAAATTCATGGTGGTATGGGCGTTTGCCAAGATACCATGTTGCCAAGCTTCTTTGCTCAAGCGCGAGCATTGCGTTTGGCCGATGGCCCTGATGAAGTACATAAAACCATGATTGCTAAGTTAGAGCTAAAACGTCAAGGTTTTAGCCGTCCGTCTAAATCTGCAAAAGCATAGTTATAGTTTCTGTTGTTAGGGCGTGTGTTTATCGGCTTCAATGACGGTTCGCTGAATAGCCATGCATTTAATAGCAATATATTGAACATCCATGTGCTTAACGTAAGAATTAATTAAAAATTCACTATCAAATATCGATAGTGAATTTTTATTACCAACATATTTTATAAATAAAAATGACAACAAGATAAGGAATATCTCATGGCAACTGATAATCATGCCAACAATACTGACAATGACCATCAAACACTTAATAAAGTCTTGGATAAAGGTGGCGAAGTGCGCGAAGGCGAAGAGCTTGACGCACAAGCAGTCAGCGCTTGGCTACGCGAGCAAGGCGTCGATATAAAAGGTGAGCCAACGGTTACTCAGTTTTCTGGCGGCGCCTCAAACTGGACTTATCGTCTACAATACGGCGGTGATGGTGATGGCCAAGATTTAATTCTACGTCGTCCGCCAAAAGGCACCAAGGCCAAGTCAGCGCATGATATGGTGCGCGAATATACCGTGCAAAAAGCCTTAAAAGACGCCTATCCTTATGTGCCAAAGATGGTGGCGTTATGTACCGATGAAGCTGTGATCGGTGCCGATTTTTATGTCATGGAGCGCATGGAAGGCATCATTCCTCGTGCCAATTTGCCAAAAGGCATCTATTTAGATTCTGAGCAAACGCGTGCATTGTGTACCAATGTCATCGATGCGTTGGTCGAATTGCATCAAGTAGATTATAAAGAGCATCCAGATTTGGTCACGCTAGGTCGCGGTGACGGCTATTGTGAGCGCCAAGTTAGCGGCTGGGATAAACGCTACGTCAAAGCAAAAACGCCCAACGTACCAAGCTTTGCACTAGTACGGCAGTGGCTTGGTAAGCATACGCCTGCTGATAGCAAAACCTGCATCATCCATAATGACTGGCGTTTTGATAATGTCATTTTGGCAGCTGATGATCCGACCAAAGTCATTGGTGTGCTTGATTGGGAGATGGCGACCCTTGGTGATCCTTTAATGGATTTGGGTAGTGCCTTGGCGTATTGGATTGAAGAAGATGACAATATCGTCATGCAACAGTCACGCCGTCAGCCCACCCATTTAAAGGGCATGATGACGCGTGACGAAGTGGTTGCCTATTACTTGAAGCAGACAGGGTTAGCGGTAGACAACTGGACCTTTTATGAAGTGTTTGGCTTGTTTCGCTTAGCGGGTATCGTGCAGCAAATTTACTATCGTTACTACCATAAGCAAACAAGTAATCCCGCCTTTAAGAATTTTTGGCTTATCGTCCACGTTCTCCACGCCAAATGTCTTAAGCTGATTGCTCAGTATGAAGGTGAGGCACTGTTTAACACTCATGTACAGCCACACCTAAAAGAGATGGGGGTCGACGCTACGACGATTGAGCAGCTACCGAGCCCTGTACAAAAGGTGGTCAAAGGTATTTTGCCAAAAGGCTATTTTGCCAAGAGTATTGATGCTTCTGACGAATAATCTTCTTAAAAGCAGCCGTTTAGTGAATATAATAACAAGGGATTATTTATGACAACCATCCTTCTGGCACGTCATGGTCAAGCATCGTTTGGGCAAAAGAATTATGATAAGCTCTCAGAATTAGGGAGTATGCAAGCGCAGATGCTCGGCCAGCACTATGCAACGACGCAGCGCCGCATTGACGCTATTTTTAGTGGCAGTTTAGAACGGCAAAAAGACTCGGCGCGGCACTTTTGGGAGAGTTACCAGACCTCTATTAACCATAATGGTAATGATAATGTGCCTCTTTTAGCGGCACTCGATATAAATGAGCCTGACAGCTACATCATTCCGCAGTTTGATGAGTTTAATCACAAAGACGTGTTGATTAAATCAGATCCTACTTTTGCCAGTAGATCGGCAATTGCTATTGAGATTGCCAAGGCAGAGGTTCCAGCGCGGCGCTTAGCTGAGCTGTTCGATCTGGCGATGCAGCGCTGGCATGCGGGTGATAATGATCATGACTATCTTGAGAGCTGGTCACAATTCAATAGCCGTACTCAACAAGCGCTTGAGCAAATCCGCACGCAAGTCACCAGTTTAAACTTAGATCGCCACAGTACGGTACTGGTCTTCACCTCTGGCGGTGTGATCGCTGCTATCACCGCACAACTGTTGCAGCAAGGTAGCCAGACTGCGTATCAGCTTAATAAAAGCTTGGTCAATACCGGGGTAACCTCTCTTACGCTAAAAGATCAAAGCACACGCCTGATGTCTCTCAATGAATATAGTCATCTATTTGGCGACGGTAAACGCTTCGTGACGTGGCGATAGGTGACCAGACTATTCTTTTAGTCATACACACTGGCCTAAATACATAACCATGACTCAGTGATTACTCATCAGCTGTTAGAATATAAGTGTAAGCAATTGATTTCAATACCTCATAAGTATCGTTTTATGAGGTATTGAAGCTATTTCGTTATCGTTATACAAAGGATTGGTCATGAAAAATCAATTAATTGGCTTAGTCACCAAAACCACTAAGCAAAGCCAGCAGCAGATATTGAGTGCTGTGCAACCGGCACGCTATCTTAAAGGCTTGAATAAGCAGCAAGTAGGGCGTGATAAGACCATTTTAATCACGGGTGCCAGCTCCGGCTTAGGCGAGGGGATGGCGAGACTGTTTGCCAAGCTTGGCTACAACCTCGCTATCTGTGCCCGCCGTACTGAGCGCTTAGAGCGTTTGAAGTCAGAACTGATGACCACTTATCCCAATATTCGCGTTGAATATCGCGTATTAGACGTCAGTAATTACGATGCAGTTTTTGAGGTGTTTGATGCTTTTGCCGCCGACTTTGGTGGTATCGATCGTGTGGTGGTCAATGCAGGTGTCGGTGAGAGTCGCCGTATTGGTAAAGGTCGCTTTGAGACCAATCGCCGTACGGTTGAAATTAACTTTATCTCAGCACTGGCGCAGTGTGAAGCGGCCATGAGTATTTTTCGAGCCCAGAATAGCGGCAATTTGGTCGTCATATCCAGTATGTCGGCGATGCGCGGTTTACCGAGACACCTGACCACTTATGGTGCGACTAAAGCAGGGCTCGCTCATTTGGCAGAAGGCATCCGAGCTGATATGCTGTTGACCAAATTACCGATTAACGTTTCTACTATTTATCCAGGCTATATCCGTACGGAAATTAACGAAAACGCTAAGCCGTTACCGTTTGAAGTGGATGTAGATACGGGTACGAAAGCAATGGTTGCTGCAATCGAAGCAGGCGTTCAAGAAGCTTGTGTACCTAGCTTACCTTGGGCAGTGGTCGGTCATGCCATGAAGCATTTACCGTTACGAGTGCTTAATAAGTTCAGCTGATGATGTTTTTCTTGACGTAAATTTTGGTAAAAGTAAATTCAGAAAAAAAGCCCTCTACATCATCTGTAGAGGGCTTTTTTTCGCTAATTTCTGGTATAGCAATTTAGGGTCTGTTGAACATTCAAATATTAGGACTGCTGATCGCTAAAATCGCATCAAACTAGGCGTAAACCGACGATAATGTCGAGACCTTAGCTAGGTTTACAACAACGTTTGGGGTGATTTTAGTATCAGCCTTTCAGGGCAGGGCTATTTTTTGCCGATACATGGCGAAATTATCTAACCTAGAATGACTAGGCGTCAAAAATTTCACTGCGTATTGTCTAAAAAATAGCCACTGCCAGTGCCACATTTGAATGTTCAACAGACCCTAGCAATAAAAATAAAACAGCTTCGTTTTAATCGTTATATAGTGAGTGAAAAATAATATCGAACCATCACGCACTGCTGATATCAATTTTTTTTGCTTGCTGCGCCTGCGCAGACAGAGGCTACAAAAAACCAATATCAGCAATAGTGTCGCGTTTTTTGGATATTTTGACTAAAGCGTTTGTGGGTTATCCAGCATATGCTGCTCACGTAACTTTTGGCGTAATACTTTACCAACGTTACTTTTAGGCAATTCACTCACAAATTCGATATGACGCGGACATTTATAGCCAGTCAAATTATCTAGCGCAAACTCTTTGATATCGCTCTTAGTGACATTATTGTCGGTAGGAACGATATAGATTTTGACCGCCTCACCTTGATGTTCATCAGGAATACCAATCACCGCACAGTCAATAATACCTTTACAATCTAGCATGACAGACTCAATCTCATTCGGAAAGACGTTAAAGCCTGAGACCAAAATCATGTCTTTTTTACGGTCTAATAAGGTAATGTAGCCTTTTTCGTCCATGCTAATAATATCGCCGGTACGGAAGTAACCGTCGCTGGTAAAGTCATTGCTGTTGTCTTTATTAAAGTAACCTGACGTGACATTCGGCCCTTTGATACACATCTCGCCCGCTTCGTGTAGTCCTACACGTTTACCATTGTCATCGACAATAATGATGTCAACGCTAGGTACGGGTATGCCGATAGTACCATTGAACTTACGGTCAGTGATGACATTGGCCGTACCTGCGGCCACACCTTCAGTCATCCCCCAACCTTCAACCATCGGGCAACCAGTCACTTCTAACCAGCGTTTCGCAGTCTGCTCAGTAGCAGCCATACCACCAGCTTGTGAAATACGTAACGAGCTAAAATTGAGATCTTTAAAGCTTGGTTGATCCAGCAGGCCTTTAAATAGGGTATTAACCGCAGGAAAAATATGGAACGGTTGTTTTGACAGGGTTTTGACAAAGCCCGGCATATCACGCGGATTTGGTACCAAGATAAAGGTATAGCCTGAACGCATACCCAGTAGGCTTAGCATAAAGGCAAAAATATGATACAGCGGCAAGGCCATGACCATATTAATATAGACTTCGTTAATTTCTGAGGTCACAGGGCGATACCATGCTTCTGACTGTAGCGCCGCTGCTACCACGTTACGCTGAGATAATACAGCACCTTTAGACAGTCCCGTGGTACCGCCAGTATACTGTAAGATAGCTTTTTGCTCTAAAGAGGTCTTCTGCTTTTGAAACGGTAAGTTTTTACCTTTTTTAAGGACCTCAGGGAACTTGGTTACCTCGTGCTTAGGATCATCAAGCTTATATTTGGGTACGAGGCGCTTTACCTGACGGATAACTGTATTGACCAAGATACCTTTAAGGCCCATCATGTCGCCCATTTTTGATAGGACAATACGCTTGATGGCTGTCTCATCGATGACTTGCTCCAGTGCTTGAGCAAAATTATCGACCACAAAGATAATTTGAGCACCTGAATCATTCAATTGATGGCGCAGCTCACGACCCGTATATAGCGGATTAATAGGGGTACACACATAACCGGCGCGCAAAATACCAATCATCGTTGGCAAGTATTGCGGGACGTTTGGCATCATGAGCGCAACCACACTGCCTTTAGGAATGCCTTGCGCTTGTAGCCATGCTGCAACGGCTAGGGAGGCCTTATCAACGTCTCCATAAGTGTGCGTCACACCCATGCAGATAGACAAGGGATGCTGACGGAAGCGGTCGAAGCATTCCTCATAAAGCTCTATCAGGTTTTCGTATTGGTCAGGATCGATCGTCTTGGGCACGCTTGCAGGATATTGAGCAAGCCAAGGTTTATTCACGGTCATATTTAGCGTCCTTAAATATTAATATAAGTTAAGGTCTTAGAAGAAAGTAGTCACATCCCTGTCAACACCATAAATCATTGCGTAGTAATAAACGCGGTGCTGAGTGCTATCCTAACTATTAACTGACTGCTAACATACGGTGGCCCTTACACAATTTTGTCTAATTACAAAGAATGAAGACCTTTGTAGAATAAACGGCAAATAAGTACATTTATTGATCTAAATGTCACTTAGAAAATATCGTCACGTCTCAATAACCCTTAGTCTCAATAACCCTTATAAGTTACTTTCAATAAAAACCTTATCAATTAAATTTTAGAACGTAGACTGACATATTTTGGCAATACATTAACACAAATACAACTGAAGTCAACATTATGATAAGCGTACTTCACAGTACATATATAAATTTGATAAATAAAGTGATATGTGTTGCAAGTAAAAACGATAAGCGGTAGATAAGTCAGGATAAGCTTTTCTATATCATAGAAAAAATCTAATGAAGTATAACAGTATTATATAGCACGCTGTTCGAGTCACCTTTTTTAAAATTGGCTTTACAATATATTGATGCGTTTTCTAACCAGAATCATACTTTAACGATTAGCATTCAGGGGTAGGACACAGAGTGTCAAATCAAATTTATAAGAATCAGCACTATACTTTTTTGAAGAGTTGAGCAAAGAAAAGCGCCTTACCATATAGGTAAAGCGCTTTTTACAACCAAATTTATAGAGCAGTTATATGTGACTGCGTTCAGTTTATTTATAACTGAGGGTGATCCGCGTCATGCTTTTCACGCAGTTTTTGACGCAACACTTTACCGACGTTACTCTTTGGTAGCTCGCTGACGAATTCGATATAACGTGGACATTTATAGCCAGTCAAATTATCCAATGCAAACTCTTTAATGGTACTTTTGGTGACGTTATTATCTTCTGGTACCACATAGATTTTCACCGCTTCGCCTTGATGATCATCAGGGATACCAATGACCGCGCAATCAAGAATACCTTCACAATCGAGCATGACCGATTCGATTTCGTTCGGGAAGACGTTGAAGCCTGAGACCAAAATCATATCTTTTTTACGGTCTAACAGTCTAAAGTAGCCTTTTTCGTCCATGCTAACGATATCGCCAGTGCGGAAATAACCGTCACTGGTGAAGTCATCACTGCTGTCTCTATTCAGATAGCCTAAGGTTACGTTAGGACCTTTGACACACATCTCGCCAGCTTGGTTGACGCCCACACGATTGCCTTCATCATCGATGACAATCACATCGACGCTAGGGACGGGAACACCAATCGTACCGTTAAATTTACGATCTGTAATGACGTTGGCGGTGCCTACCGCGACACCTTCAGTCATGCCCCAACCTTCAATCATCGCACAGCCCGTCGTCTCAAGCCAGCGTGTCGCTGTCTGCTCAGTCGCTGCCATACCACCGGCTTGTGAGATACGCAATGAGCTAAAATTGAGATCTTTGAAGTTTGGATTATCAAGCAATCCTTTAAATAGAGTATTGACCGCTGGGAAGATATGGAACGGTTGTTTTGACAAGGTCTTGATAAATCCAGGGATATCACGTGGATTGGGTACCAAGATAAAGGTATAGCCCGAGCGCATGCCGAGCAAACTCAACATAAAGGCAAAGATATGATACAGCGGTAAGGCCATGACCATATTGATATAGACTTCATTGATCTCCGAGGTAATAGGGCGTGTCCATGCTTCTGATTGCATAGAAGCTGCCACGATATTACGCTGCGATAAAATCGCCCCTTTAGATAGACCAGTAGTACCGCCTGTATACTGTAAAAAAGCTTTTTGGTCCAAGGCCATTCTTGGTTTTTGTAGCGGTAGGTTTCTACCTTTTTTAAGAACGTCAGGGAACTTAGTGACTTCATGCTTAGGATCGTTCAGCTTGTACTTGGGTACCAGACGCTTAACCTGACGAATAATAGTATTTACTAAGATACCTTTTAGACCCATCATATCGCCCATTTTCGATAGGACAATACGCTTGATATTGGTCTCGTCGATAACTTGCTCGAGCGCTTGGGCAAAGTTATCAACCACAAAAATAACCTGAGCACCCGAGTCATTCAATTGATGGCGTAGCTCACGACCGGTATATAGGGGATTGACAGGCGTACAGACATAACCGGCGCGCAAAATACCAATCATGGTTGGCAAATATTGCGGGACGTTTGGCATCATGAGCGCAACCACCGTACCTTGAGGTAACCCTTGAGCTTGCAGCCATGCAGCAACGGCGAGCGACGCTTTATCAATGTCGTCATACGTATGGGTGACGCCCATACAGATACTCATGGGATGCATACGGAAGCGATCAAAGCATTCTTCGTATAGCTCTACTATGCTGCCATATCTATCTGGATCGATCGACTTCGGCATGCCTGCCGGATATTGGGCAAGCCAAGGTTTATTTAACGTCATAGTCAGCGTCCTTGAGGTTTAATATAGATTAAGGTTTGGTGAGAAAGCAGTCATATCCGTGTCAATAAAACAAATCAGCGCTGACGTGAACCATTTGCCGCTGAGAGCGATAACATCCTTATCTATTGACTGGCTGCTAAGATTTTGTTGCCATTATATATTTTATATCATGATAAAAAGTGGTAAATAAGCGAAGCAACCGTATGGGTAAATCCATACCAAAAGATCTGATTGGTACGAAAAACGTCTTATTAATTACCTGTTATATCAACTAGAGAGAATATAATGATACATTTGAGTAACACATTAGCATGAATCTAATTGTAGGCAATATTAGCATGCAAGTACTGAGCAGTACATACAAAAATTAGATAATTAGATTTATATCTGAGGCAAGATAAATAAGACGCATGGTCACTAAGGCAAGGTAAACTGTTGTTTGCTATTAAAAAAACGTCGGTAAATCAGTAACGCACTGATAGTACATCCCAACGTGCTACTAACACAGATCAAGAACATAGTGATAATCTGATAGCGTACCGCTTGAGTAGGATCTGCACCCGCTAGTATTTGCCCAGTCATCATCCCTGGCAGACTGACAATACCAACCACCAGCATAGAGTTTAGCGTTGGGGTCATGCCATTAATAATGGCGGCTCTTATCTGCTCATGCACAGCTTCGAACGGGCTGGCAGAGAGACTCAACATCGTTTCAATACGTCCTTGCTGCTCATGAAAGGCCTCAATCAACTGGTTGCTGGTCAAGGAGATGGCGGTCAAAGAATTGCCTAATATTAAGCCTAATATGGGAATGACGAATTGCGGTGTATACCACGGCTGTACTCTTAATATAAGCATGATTGCGATACTGGTGACCAATACGGCTGATAGACTGACAGCGAGCAAGGTGTCAGTGAATAAACCTTTGTAGCTGCGTTTGACTCGATTTTTGGCTGCAGCACCAGCGATTACGGTCATGATAGTCAGTATGAGTAGGACTTCGTACCACTGTTCACGAGCAAAAATCCATGCCAAAATCAGACCGATAAAGCTGAGCTGAACGATGGTGCGAATAGCAGCTGTTAATAGTGTTTTGGTTAAAGCTAAACGCAGTCGCCAAGAGATGATAAGCACGATAATAATTAAACTGCTGGCAAGCGCAATATCACCATAGGTGAGGAATATTTGCATATCGTCCGTCGCGTTCATAGCGGCTCATTATCAAAGGGGTTTAAGGAGTTAAGGTGTGATGTAGGTCAATAAATATTAGGGTCTGTTGAACATTCAAATATTAGGACTGCTGATTGCTAAAATCGTCCCAAACCTTTTATCAAATCAGGCGTAAACCGACGATAATGTCGAGACCTTAGCTAGGTTTACAACAACGTTTGGGGTGATTTTAGTATCAGCCTTTCAGGGCAGGGCTATTTTTTGCCAATACATGGCGAAATTATCTAACCTAGAATGACTAGGCGTCAAAAACTTCACTGCGTATTGTTTAAAAAATAGCCACTGCCAGTGCCACATTTGAATGTTCAACAGACCCTAAATGCCGTCACTATTGGCAGCAACAGTAACGACTGAAGGCTGATGATAATGCTACCTCACTTCGGTTAAGACGCCTGCTTGCATGTGCCAATGTCTGTCGGCTAATGGCATAATGTCTTGCATATCATGCGTCACCCACAATACGCTGCGCTGGGCATCACCGCGTAACCAGTCAATCAGTAAGTATACCAGCTGGGCTGAAGTATCGCTGTCTAAAGCTGCTGTCGGCTCGTCTAATAACAGCACTTGTGGGTTTAGTTGTAAAAGACGTAAAGTGTTGACCAGTTGGCGCTCGCCACCAGATAAATAACCAGCCGCTTGCTGTAAAAAATCAGCGCGGCGTTCGAGCTTAACAAGCTGAGCGATATGCCAGTCAATATCAAAGTCAAGGTGTTGATGCGCTTGTAGGCGATAGGGCATTTGCAAATTCTCAAGTACCGTGCCTTCTAGCAATTGTGGCTGCTGAGCCAGTAGGGCGATACGCGCGCGCCACTCAGGCGGCGGCGTATTATGAATACTATGATAAAGGCTGCTATTATCACTTCTATTATTTAACTCTTTATCATTACGCAAACAGACTTTACCGCTGCTCATCGGCAGTAAGCCTGCAAGCACACGCAGTAAAACGGATTTGCCGCTGCCAGAAGACCCTGTCAAAAGGGTCACTTGACCTGCTAATAATGTACCGCTAACGTTGTTTATCAAGACTCTTTTGGGTGTCGATAATATTTGCTTAGAAGAAGCGTTTTTTCTGAATTTGCGCGTCCACTTATCATAGGTGGCAGACAAGTTATTTGTTTGTGCCCTAATAGTGGGCTGTTTATCACCAGTATCGATTAGCGTGATACGCTTACTATGGACACAGATGTCTTTAAATTCAACGATAGGCATGTCATTATCAACGCTCATAGGTCGGCATCATTATGTATTTATAGGTTGATCAATCGCTTCTTGTAAGGCCTCACGCAGTTTGTTTGGCACACGAATTGGACGCATTGGTGCAGCGCTCGCAACGGCAACATCCGGCTCTGCTCTGACTTGATTTTGCACGCAAGCGATGACGATTTTACCACTACTTAATAAGCTATTATTGGCGTTGGCGTTGTTCTTGGCACTGTTCTTGACGCTATCGGTAGAAGCGTTATCGGTAAGGTTATTATCAGTAGAGGCCTTGTCTGGACTATGACGGTGAATGCTCTGGTAAAAAACGATGCTGGCAGGTTTTAACTCGATTTTATCGACACGCACACTAATGACTTCATCCAGCAGAATGGCTCTTTTATATTGTAAGTCTGCCTGACTCACCACAAAATGCTGTACTTGACCCTCATCAGTCTGTAAGAAATACCCATTTAAACCCAGCTGGCCAAACCAATCGCGGCGGCAGTTTTCAAAAAACACCAAATGATTGGCGTGGTAGACTATACCGCCAGCGTCAGTATGGTTAATATAGACGTTGTAGTCTTTTGCAAATAATGGCGTGATTTGTTTTTTTGTCTTTGGCAAGGTGTTGGCGTTTTTGCTAATAGTGGTTGTCATAACAATGCTCAATAATTATTTTAATAAGTGTTGTGTAATCGGCCTGAGGCGCTCGCTTTCATTTAATAGCCATCGTCGTAATAACAGCTACTCTAGCTTAAGATATCAGGGCACGCAACAGTCAGGCTTGCTTACGTCTGTTATCATAGTGATTTATATACGCGTATCAGCACCGTCTTTTAATCAATCAGTATAGGATAATTTATGACCCGTTTTGTCAGTTTTAATATCAATGGTATTCGCGCTCGTCAACATCAGCTAGAGGCGGTGCGTGAGGTAATCGATCCTGATGTGATGGGTCTACAAGAAACCAAAGTACATGACGAGCAATTTCCTCTAGAGAACATAGAAAGCCTTGGCTATCACGTAGAGTATTTTGGGCAAAAAGGACATTATGGCGTGGCGCTCTTGTCCAAGGTTGCGCCTATATTTGTGCAAAAAGGCTTTCCTGGTGAAGACGTTGAGGCACAAAAGCGTTTTATCCATGCGCGTTATGAATTTGACGGTCGTGAAGTTGATGTGCTCAATGGCTATTTCCCTCAAGGTGAAAGCCAAGACCACCCGACCAAATTTCCCATGAAACGTGCTTATTATGCCGATTTGATAGCATATATCGATACCCTAATAACAGAAGGTCGCTCGCTCATCGTCATGGGTGATATGAATATTGCCCCAGAAGATATCGATATTGGTATTGGTGAAGTTAATGCCAAACGTTGGTTGAAAAACAGAAAGACCTCGTTTTTGCCAGAAGAGCGTGAATGGTATGCAGCACTAATGTCACGCGAGTTGACCGATACTTATCGTTTGCACTATCCAGAGAGTACAGAGTTGTATAGCTGGTTTGATTACCGCAGCCGCGGTTTCAACGATGACCCTAAACGTGGTCTACGTATCGATCATATCTTGTGCACCTCAGATCTAGTTGATGATTGTGTCGATGCCGGTATCAGCTATGAGCTACGTGCCATGGAAAAACCCTCTGACCATGCGCCTATCTGGTCAGCATTTAACTTAAGCAAACCCTAGGGCGTGTTGAACACTCACAAATAACATTCTATTTATAATCATAAAAACTGGAAAGTAAGGAAGTCACTATGGCTGTTGGAAATGTTGCAGTACCTGATATTATTTATCCTATCGATGGCATTAAGTTAAGTGCGACCGCTGCAGGCGTACGCTACAAAGATCGTAATGATTTGGTGGTGATTGAGATTGCTGAGACGGCAAACAGTGCCGTGGTCACGACTAAAAATACCTTTTGCGCTGCGCCAGTAAGAGTATTGCGTGAGCATTTTGCCAAAGCCAGTCCGCGCTATTTGGTCACCAATACGGGCAATGCCAATGCTGGGACGGGTGCAGACGGCAAACGCCGCGCAGTTGATATCTGTACAGCGCTGGCCAGTAAAGCAGGCGTGGATGTCAGTTCTGTGTTGCCGTTTTCGACTGGAGTGATTGGCGAGCCACTAAACAGTGAGGCGGTCATCGCAGGCTTAGATAAAGCGCTTTCCAGTTTAGCCGCTGATAATTGGCTGGTGGCGGCGAATGGTATCCGTACCACAGACACTGTCCCTAAACTTGCTAGCCAAAAGGTCGACGCCGCAGGTAGCAGCTATCATATTACCGGCATGTCAAAAGGCTCAGGCATGATACGACCAAACATGGCGACCATGCTTGGCTATGTGGCGACCGATGCCAATATTGCGGCTGATTTATTACAAGAGATGCTAAGTGCCATTAATGAGCAGTCTTTTAACCGTATTACTGTCGATGGTGATACCTCGACCAATGACTGTTGCGTATTGATTGCCACCGGTACAGCCAGCGCTGATATGATTGACAGTCCAGAACACCCGCATTATCAGGCTATAGTTTCAGCTTTGACCGAGGTGTTCGTCCGTCTGGCACAATTGATTGTACGTGATGGGGAAGGCGCTACCAAGTTTATGACTGTAAAAGTGACGGGCGGCAAGACGACGCAAGAGTGCTGCGATGTGGCGTACGCGGTTGCACATTCTCCGTTGGTCAAGACCGCGTTCTTCGCTAGTGATGCCAACTGGGGTCGTATCCTTGCCGCAGTGGGTTATGCGGGTATCGAAGATTTGGATACCGAGCAAGTCGATGTTTATCTAGATGAGGTGATGATTTGCCAAAATGGTGGTGTTGCTCCCAGCTATACGGAAGCGGCGGGTAAGACCGTCATGAGTCGTCCTGAGATTACCATTCATATTGATCTGGCACGTGGCGACGCTAGCGATACCGTTTATACCTGCGATTTGTCTTACGATTATGTCAAGATAAATGCTGATTACCGAAGTTAATGATGGTACTAAGTGCTAATTAGCAAAAAGTAGATGGTGAAAAATGGCCGGAGTAATGCTTACTTCGGCCATTTTTTATGTTGCTTAGATTAACACATGAAGTGCAATACCAAATATGAGGTGAAAAAAAGACCTAGATGCGCTAGCATCAAAGTCTTTATCCACCGACCAAAGTGAGATTGCAACCATGAACTATACGCATCTAAGCCTAGGGGAACGATACCAGATTTATGCCCTTATAGGGGCAGAACATAGTATTAATTTTATAGCGCGGGCGTTAAACAGAAGTCCCAGTACCATATTAAGAGAAATCAGACGCAATAAAAGCCTGCGCGGTTACCGAGTCAATAACGCTCACAAGAAAGCTTGTGCAAGACGATCAAACAATGCGCTCAGCATCATCGCTGACGTATGGGACTGGGTCACAGACAAGCTTAAAGAGAACTGGAGTCCCCAGCAAATAGCAGGTGTTCATGGTGGACTCAGTCATATGAGCATTTATCGCTATATATGGACAAACAAGCGTAAGGGCGGCAGGTTATGGCAGTGTCTCAGACGTAAAGCCAAGCCTTATCGGCAGCGTTTAACTGCTGAGACTCGTGGTCGTAT